>CALBDV010000435.1 GCA_937927565.1 uncultured Holophagales bacterium | reverse complement strand
CGGGTTCGCGCTGTTCTTGTTGTACTCGCCGAGGACGGCGCGCGACTCGGTCTTGAAGGCCTCCTCGGGGTAGAGGAGGTTCTGGAAGCGGTCCGCCTCGATCTCGAGGACCTTCTCGAGGTCCTCCTTCGCGAACGTCGTGTGGTAGTTCGTGTAGTCGTCGGTCGTGTAGGCGTTCTGCCGCGCGCCGGCCTTCGTCAGGATCGCCTGGTACTCCTCGGGCGGGTACGCCTTCGTCCCGCGGAACATCATGTGCTCGAAGAAGTGGGCGAAGCCCGACTTGCCCGGCTCCACCTCGTTGCGCGACCCGGTCTGGACCGGGATCTGGAGGGAGACGAGGTTCGGGAAGCCGGTCGGGACGACGATGACCTTCAGGCCGTTCGGGAGGGTCGTCTCGGTGGCCTGGAAGGGGAGCAGGTCTCTGGACATCTCGGGACCTTTCGGGGCGGGGTTGGCCGCTTGGGCGCTCGCCGCGAGGGCGAAGGCGAGAGCAGGGACGATTCGGGCGGTCCGTCGGTTCATCGGTCTCCTCCGAGGCGCGTCGCGGCGCGCCGGTGGTCTGTCCTTCGGGTTCGGGTCGGGAAACGGACGCTCAGGCGTCCTTCTTGAAGAGCCAGGCGCTGTCGAGCGTGCGGACCCCGCCGGCGTCGCCGACGACGTACTTCCCGCCGCTCCAGAGGGCGGCACCCGCGGCTCGCCCCGCCGCGTCGACGCAGTAGAAGTTCACGTTGAACGTGGGCCGCCCCTTCTCGTCGCGGTGGCGCGGGACGAGGTGGGTCTTCTCCGCGATCCGCTTCAGGGCCCTGATGCACGCTTCCTCGGGGGCGAGGCCGTCGCGGAGGTACTCGACGACCGTGTGGGAGCCGCAGGTCAGGAGGTTCGCCTCCCCGCGGCCCGTCGACCCGGCGGAGCCGACGCCGTTCTCGGAGTAGAGGCCGGCGCCGACGACGGGGGAGTCGCCGACGCGCCCGGGGATCTTGAAGAAGAGGCCGGACGTCGTCGTGACGCCGACGAGGTCGCCCTTCGCCGAGCGGATGGACAGGTGGATCGTCCCCTGAGGACGAAAGAGCCCCTTCCCGTACTTCTCGAGGAAGCGCTTCACGTCGGGGTCCTCGGCGTCGCGGGCCGCTTCGATCCAGTCGTCGAGGTCGGAGAGGCGGTTCTTCCAGTGGAGCCAGATCTTCCGGGTCTTCTCGGTCAGGAGGTCCTCGTCGGGGAAGCCGTGGGCGGTCGCGAAGCGGCGCGCCCCGGCCCCGACGAGGAAGACGCGATCGGTCCGGTCCATGACGAGCCGGGCGACCCTGGACGGCGTCTTGACGCCGGTCAGCGCGGCGACGGCGCCGGCTCTCATCGTCCGCCCGTCCATTATGGCGGCGTCCAGCTCGACGACTCCCTCCTCGTTCGGGATGCCGCCGTAGCCGACGGTGACGTCGTCCGGGTCGAGCTCGGCGACGTTCACGCCGGCGATCGCCGCGTCGAGCGGGTCTTTCCCCTGGATGAGCGCCTGGCGGGCCACCTTCGCGGCCTCGAGGCCGTTAGCGGAAGTGACGATGACGAAGCCGTTCGCCGCCGGGGCCGGTGTCGGCGTCGCGGCCTGCCCTGCGAGGTCTCGAGGGAGGAGCGCGGCGGCTCCGGCGAGCGCAGCGGCCCCGAGGAGCTGACGTCGGGAAGGAGGGGAATCGGTCATCAGGACCCTTTCTCGAGGTGCGCCTCGGCGCGCCCGGTCGCCGGGCGACGGCATTGTCTCCCGCCGCGCCGCCGGACGGCCGCCTCGAGATCAGAACGGGGCTGCCGGGCTCCGCCGCGGCGATCGCGCCCCCGGCTGGACTGACTCCCGACGGGACGGATCGAAAAACGTACAGTTTAGCCCAACTCGGGGTGTTCACCAAAAGGCGATTCGGTCCGACTTCGAGTCGTGAGACGACGTCGCGTGCTAGCCTTTCGGACGTGATTTCCCCCGGATTCGAACGCTGAACGCGGCCCCTGCGGGGCCGCGTTTTCGTCTTCGGGGAAGAGGAGAAGCATGACACCGGAACCTGCGAAAGGAGCCCCCGCGCCGAAGGACAACCGCTGGCGCCTCGTCGAGGCGACCATGCGGCGGCACGGGCACAAGTCTCACGCCCTCATCGAGGCGCTTCACAGCGCCCAGGAGGCCTACGGATTCCTCGAGAACGACGTGCTCCGGATGGTGGCGACGGAGCTGAGGATTCCTCTCTCGAAGGTCTACGGCGTGGCGACCTTCTACAACTTCTTCACGCTGAAGCCCCAGGGACGCCACACCTGCGTCGTCTGCACCGGCACGGCCTGCTACATCAAGGGGGCCGACCAGATCATGAACGTCCTGGAGAAGAAGTTCGACCTCAAGTCCGGGTCCACGTCGCCCGACGGACAGGTCTCCGTCCTGACGGCGCGCTGCATCGGCTCCTGCGGTCTGGCCCCCGCCGCCGTCCTCGACGGGGCGGTGGCCGCCAAGCTGACGCCGGCACAGGTCGTGGCGAAGGTCGAGGAGTGGATGAGCCATGATCAGCATTGAAGACCTCTCCCAGATCTCCCAGGCCGAACGCGAGTCCCGGGAGGCCGTCGCGCACCAGATCAACGTCTGCGTCGCGGCCAGCTGCCTCTCCCTCCAGAGCGACAAGGTCAAGGAGGAGCTCGAGAAGGCGGTCGAGGCGAAGGGAAAGAAGGACTGCTGCAAGGTCCGCGGCGTCGGCTGCATGGGTCTCTGCGCGGCCGGGCCCCTCGTCGCCGTCGAGAACGAGAAGGTCCTCTACCAGGGTGTGACCCCCGAGGACGCTCCGGCCATCGTCGACGCCATCGGAGCCGAGCCGGTCGCGCGGATCCAGGGGGACCTCGAGGCGCCGTTCTTCGCGCGGCAGCAGAAGATCGTCCTGGAGAACTGCGGGCGGATCGACCCCGAGCGGATCGAGGAGTACATCGCCGCCGACGGGTACCTCGCTCTCGTCGACACGCTCACCGCGATGACGCCGATCGGCGTCGTCCAGCAGGTGACGCGGTCGGGCCTGAGGGGCCGGGGCGGGGCGGGCTATCCGACCGGGCTCAAGTGGGCCACGGTGAACAAGTCCCAGGGGACGAGGAAGTTCGTCATCTGCAACGCCGACGAGGGCGACCCGGGCGCGTTCATGGACCGCGCCGTCCTCGAGAGCGACCCGCACCGGATCCTCGAGGGGATGGCTCTCGCCGGCTACGCGGTCGGCGCATCCCAGGGCTTCGTCTACGTCCGGGCGGAGTACCCGCTCGCGATCAAGCGCCTCAAGCTCGCGATCAAGCAGGCCGAGAAGATGGGCCTGCTCGGCGCGAACATCGGAGGGACGACGTTCAGCTTCAACGTCGACATCCGGCTGGGTGCCGGCGCGTTCGTCTGCGGCGAGGAGACGGCTCTCATCGCCTCCGTCGAGGGCGGGCGCGGCACGCCGCGCCCCCGGCCTCCGTACCCGGCGGAGTCGGGTCTCTGGGGATATCCGACGCTCATCAACAACGTCGAGACGCTCGCGAACATCCCGACGATCCTGCGCAACGGGCCGGAGTGGTTCGCGAAGATCGGCACGGCCAAGAGCCGCGGGACGAAGGTCTTCGCGCTCGCGGGTGCCATCACCAACACGGGCCTCATCGAGGTCCCGATGGGGATGCCGCTGCGCGACATCATCTTCGACATCGGCGGGGGAGTCCCCGACGGGAAGGCGTTCAAGGCGGTCCAGACCGGCGGCCCCTCGGGCGGCTGCATCCCGGAATCGGGCCTCGACATGCCGTGCGACTACGAGTCGCTCGCCAAGCTCGGCTCGATCATGGGCTCGGGCGGGATGATCGTCATGGACGAGACGTCGTCGATGGTCGACGTCGCCAAGTTCTTCATGGAGTTCTGCATGGACGAGTCGTGCGGCAAGTGCGTCCCCTGCCGGGTCGGCACGGCGCAGATGCACGAGCTCCTCCGGCAGATCTCGGCGGGCGAGGCGACGGCGCGCGAGCTCGCGCTCCTCGAGCACCTCTGCGACGTCGTGAAGTCGACGAGCCTCTGCGGCCTCGGCCAGAGCGCCCCGAACCCGGTCCTCTCGACCCTCCACTACTTCCGCGGGGAGTACGAGTCGAAGATCGCAGCCGGAGAAGCCGCAGCGGCAGGCCACACCCCGCCGGCGGGAGGTGCCGCGTGAGCAGCCGACCGAGCGCCAAGCCCACGGCTCCCGCGCCGTCGAGCAAGGTCAAGACCCTCACCATCGACGACCGCCTCGTCTCCGCCCGCGAGGACGAGTCGATCCTCGACGCCGCCCGCCAGAACGGGATCCAGATCCCGACGCTGTGCAATCTCGACGGCCTGACGCCCGTCGGCGCCTGCCGCCTCTGCATGGTGGAGGTGAAGGGCTCGAGCAAGCTCTTCGCGTCCTGCGTGACGATGGTCGGCGAAGGGATGGAGGTCGTCACCGACTCCGAGCGGCTCCAGAACTACCGCAAGACGATCGTCGAGCTCCTCTTCTCGGAGCGGAACCACATCTGCGCCGTCTGCGTCTCCAACGGTCACTGCGAGCTGCAGAACCTGGCCCAGCTCCTCGGCGTGACCCACCTGACGGTGCCGTACCGCAACCCGAAGCTGCCGGTCGACGCCTCGCACGAGCGCTTCGTGAACGACCACAACCGCTGCGTCCTCTGCCAGCGCTGCGTCCGCGTCTGCGGCGAGGTGGAAGGAGCGCACACCTGGGACCTCAGGGGCCGCGGGATCGACACCCGGGTCATCACCGACCTCAACCAGCCCTGGGGCTCCTCCGAAACGTGCACCGGCTGCGGCAAGTGCGTCCACGTCTGCCCGACCGGCGCGCTCACGGAGAAGGGAAAGTCGATCCGCGAGATGGCGAAGCAGTCCCGCTTCCTGCCGTACCTGACGATGATGAGGGAGGACCGGAGTGAGTAAGGTCAGGCTCGCCACGGTGTGGCTCGACGGCTGCTCCGGGTGCCACATGTCCTTCCTCGACATGGACGAGCGGATCCTCGAGATCGCCGCCCGCGTCGAGGTCGTCTACAGCCCGCTCGTCGACCTGAAGGAGTTTCCGGCCGACGTCGACGTGACGATCGTCGAGGGTGGGGTCTCCAGCGAGGAGGACCTCCACAAGATCCGGATGGTGAGGAGCCGGACGAAGCTCCTCATCGCCCTCGGTGACTGCGCCGTCACGAGCAACGTGCCCGGCATGCGGAACACGTTCAAGGTGGACGACGTGATGAAGAGGGCCTACTTCGAGAACGCCGACCTGAATCAGCAGAACCCGTCCGACGTCATTCCGAAGCTCCTGCCCAGGACGCGGCCCGTGCACGAGATCGTGCCGGTCGACGTCTTCCTCCCCGGCTGCCCCCCGCCGGCCGACGTCATCTTCGGCGCGCTCGTCTCCCTCCTCGACGGGACGACGCCCGACCTGTCCGCCACGCGGTTCGGACGCTAGGACACGCCATGGGAAAGACGATCACCATCGACCCCGTCACCCGGATCGAAGGGCACTCGAAGATCACGCTGAAGCTCGACGACGCCGGGCACGTCTCCGACGCCCGGTTCCACGTCACCCAGTTCCGCGGCTTCGAGAAGTTCTGCGAGGGGCGCCCGTTCTACGAGATGCCGGC
>CALBDV010000434.1 GCA_937927565.1 uncultured Holophagales bacterium | reverse complement strand
CCTCCGGAGCGAGCTCCCTCATGCGGTCCGTCGACCCGGCATCCCCTCGCTCCCGGAACCAGGCCGCCGTCTCGAGCCAGCCCCAGAGCGCGTCCGCACGTTTCTTCCAGTCCGGCTCCGTCCTCCAGGCCGGCTTGCGAAGCCTCTCCAGCACGGCCCCGAGGGCCGTCGTTCCGGCCTCCCCTGCCTCGCGTGCTTCGAGTGCCCGCGCGAGGGCGCGCAGGGCCTCGTCCGTCTGCTCGTTCGCGCCGGTCTCGCTGACGCGATCCGGTATGACTGGAAGAACCGATCCCGCAGTCCGGTCGTTCTGAACGAGCGCCTCGAAGCAGAGGAGGAGGATCGAGGCGTCGGTCCGATCGGCTTCCTTCTCCTTTCCCGGCTCCCCGACGCGCAGGCGAATCGAGGCCAGCCACTCCGCCGAGAACCCCGTGAACGGCGTCGTCTCCCCGTCCCGCCTCGTCGCCTCGAAGCAGCTCGCGAGGTGGACAAGGTGCCTCCCGACGTGTGCGGCGTGCTCCCTCTCGTCCTCCCACGTGCCGCCCGGCTCCCCGTTCGCCTCCTTCTCCTCCCCTTTTCCTGGCCCTTTTCCTTTCCTCTTCTCCTCCGCCTTCTTCTCGTCCTTCGCCGGCCACAGCTCGGCTCTCACCTCCGTTGAGACCCAGCCGGGACCGGGAATCCGTCCCTTCGCGAGCCTCGGGAAGTAGCGCTCCCACATCGGGGAGATGAGATCCCGCAGCGGTCCGTCTCGCCTCAGCGCGCAGGCGAGTCCCTCCGAGGCCGGCAGCCAGATGGGGCGGCGCCGGTGGAGAAAGAAGACGAGCAGGAGCCTCTTCACCGCTTCGTCGACGAGCGCATGGCGTCCGAGGAGACGCGCCCATTTCGCCCCGTCCTCGTCCGAGATGTTCCAGCAGTCCTCGTACGGCCATGGACCCGCGGCGGAGTCCCCGAGGAAGGGGGCTGCCCAGACGCCCGCATCGACCTTCCAGGTCGTCGAGAACGTCTCCAGCCTGACGGGGATGTCCGCGAGGGGGCCTTCGCCCTTTCCCTTCCCCGCCTTCGGGAGTCTGTCGCGGAGGAGTGACAGGACCGCCTCGGCCGCGCTGCCGGGCGCTCGTCCGAGCGGGATGAGGTCCCGCAGTCGCTGGCGCAGGATCGAGGCCGACTCGGCCGAACCGTCCCACGCCTCCACGTCCCGAGCCAGAGAGTCGAAATCGGCGTGCGCCTTGTCTGGGTCAGGCATGCGTACCTCCTCCGGGCATTTCGACGACCGAACGAAGAGAATAGCCTGTTGGGCGGGGCAATCTGCCCAGGGCGGAGAAGACTCATGCCGCGTTGTCCACATCATCCCGAGATCGAACTGGAAGCCCGCAAGCGGGGCTGGTACTGCGACGAGTGCGGAACCAACGTGCTCACCTTCGAGCACCACCCGGCCCCCGCGACCGCCGCCGGCCAGCCGAAAGTCGCGGATCCCCCGGCGACCGATCCGATCGCGGCCGCCCGGGAGTGGCTCCCGACCATCCTCGCCGTACCGCTCGGGGAGTACGTCTCCGAGACCAACCCCGTGCTCAAGCTCTGGCACGCCTGCGACGCGGTGGAGCTGACGCTGCGCTTCGCGGTCACCGCCGGGTTGGCCGAGATGGCGTCGCGCGGACCCCTCGACCAGGGCCTGCTGGCCGAGCTGCGGCCGCGCATCGAGGAGCCGACCCTGGGCAAGTGGCGTGGCATGGCCCACGCCGTGGTCCGGCACCTGCCTGCCGAGAGGCCGCTGCTCCCGGAGCTGCGCTCACTGGTGGAGGACGTCATCGTCGCGCTGCTGGATGGCGATGGGGAGCGACGTACCGCCGAGTCTTCCCTCTCCACTCTGCGCAATCAGCTCGCCCACGGCGGCGGTGTCACACGCGCCCTGGCGGCCCGCCTGCTCGCCGGCTGGCATTCGCGGCTGGAGCGCTTCGTCGAGAGCCTGGCGTGGACGGCTTCGTTCGACCTCGTGGTTCGCACCCCAGATGGCGCCCTCGGTGTCCTGCGCGGCCCGGCGGCCCGCCCGTACCACCCGGCTCCCTCGCTCGCGACGAGGCTCGAGGCGACGTCGAGATCGGGCGACGAGATTCTCCTCGTCCGCGACGAGCAGGTCCTCACCATGTGGCCGTTGGCCCTCTTCGGCACCCCGCGCACCTCCGATCCGGACGCCGCACCTCCGGATGAGCTCGTTCCCCAGGTCTACGTTCGCCGTGGCGAGGTGCAGCTTCAACTCACGCCGCTGGGCTCGGAGACCTGCGCTGTCGCCGAGGGCGACGAGGTCGCGCTGGAAGGCTTCCGCGCGCTCTTCCGCCTCGACCAGGCCGCGACGGAGGCGAGGGAAAAGGAGCATGTCGTCCGTGGCTTCGAGGCCGACCTCCGCAGGGATGCTGGCAAGCTCGTGGGGCGCTCGGAGGAGCTCGACACCCTCCGCCGGCTCCTGCGGGAGACCCGCGAGGGGGTCCTCTGGCTCACCGGCCCGGCGGGGATCGGCAAGACCTACCTCGTAGCTCGCATCGCCTCCGAGCTCCTCGACGAGGCGCCGCCCGACACCGTCGTCCTGCCCTACCGCTTCAAAGCCGGGGACGACCGCTGCTCCCGCGACGCGTTCCTCACCTTCGCCCTGGAGCGCCTGCAGGCCCGGGGAGACAGACCCGACGAAACCGAGCAGGACGAGAAGAGGACGCCTCTCGACCGCTTGAAGGACGCACTCTCGTCCATCGGTGAGACTCGCGTCTTGTTCATCCTGGACGGCCTGGACGAAGTGGCCGAGCGGGACGCCCTCTTCGCGAGAGAGGTGCCCCTCGCCCTCGGCGGACCCGGCGTCCTGTGGCTGTGCGCCGGCCGACCCGAACGCGGGCTCGTCGAGGCGTTCACCCCCGAGAGCTGCAGCCACGTCTTCCCGGGCGGCGTCCCGGCGCTGGGCTCGGGTGACGTCCGCACGATGCTGCTAGAGAAGATCGGCCCCCTAAGAAAACGTCTCGTAGCCCACGACCGCGAGGCCGGGGAGAAGGTCACCAACGCCTTCGTGGAGAAGGTCACGACCTGCGCCCAGGGGCTGCCGCTGTACGTCACCTACGTCATCGGCGACATCCTCTCGAACCGCTTTCGAGCCCTCGACGCTGGGGAGCGCCTGCCCCCTTCGCTGGAGCGCTACCACGAGGAGCTGCTCCGGCGCTGTGCCGTGGGCATCCTTCACCAGGTCGTCACGCCGCTGGTGGCGACGCTGGCCGTGGCCCGGGAGCCGCTGGCACCCGAGACGCTTGCGGACCTTCTGGAGCGGGGCAACGTAATCCCCCACGACGATGCGCTGACACTCGTCCGCCGCGCCCTCGGGGCCGTGGGTTCACTGGTCCGCCGGGCGACGACGCCGGAGGGCGGTGAGGGCTACACGCTCTACCACCACTCCCTGCGCCAGCATATGGAGTCGAGCCCGGAAATGGCGCCGGCGCTGGCTACGGCGAGGCGGCGTGTCTGCGCACTGGCGGCGAGCCCCGGCGGGAAGGAGCACGCCGGGGCACCGTACCTCTACCGTCACGGAGTGGAACACCTGCTCGAGACGGACGAAGCCTCGAGAGCACTCGGACTTCTCTGCAGCTTCCCGTACTTGATGGATCGTCTGCGGGCGCTGCCGGATCCCACCGGTGTGCCGGGGATCGCCGAGGACTGGCGAAATGTGCTCGGCTCGGGCGTGGCGCTCGACCGGGCCGCCACCCTCTGCGAGGCGTTCTTTCGCGAGCGCGAGCACCTGCTCGCCCGGGGCGAGGCGGACTGGCCTGCGTACAAGATTCTGCTGCAGCTGGCGACCGAGCACGCCGACGATTCGCCGCTCACGGTGCAGGCCGAAGCGTGGCTGGCCGAGGGTCACTGCGACTGGGTGTGGCTGCGAAACCTGCGGCGCGTCCTCGACGCCGCGCCCGATCCGTGTCTTAGAGTCCTCGAGGGGCACACCTCCGGCGTCGGCGGCGCGACGACGCTCGCGGACGGACGGATAATTTCGTGGGCCGGCGATGACATCCGCCTGTGGTCGCGCGAAGGCGCGCCCCTCGCCATCCTCAAAGGTCACTCTGACGCTGTTCTGGGCGCCAGAGGGCTCGCCGACGGTCGGATCTTGTCGTGGTCCTGGGACAACACATTGCGCCTGTGGTCGTCGAAGGGGACGCCGCTCACCACACTCGAAGGTCATGTCGAGAATGTCGCAGGCGCCGCGGTCCTCGCAGACGGTCGAATTCTGGCGTGGGCTTCAGATGAACTGCACCTCTGGTCGCCGGAGGGGGCGCTGCTCTGCACATTCGAAGGGCATGCAGACTGGGTGACCGGTGCTGCGACCTTCGCCGACGGTGGGATCCTCTCGTGGTCGTCCGACGGGAAGACTCTGCACCTCTGGTCGCCGGAGGGGATACCGCTCGCCAGACTCGAGGGCCATACCGATAACTGCAAAGGGGCCACGGTCCTCCCGGACGGACGAATCCTCTCGTGGTCTGAAGACAAGACCCTGCGGCTATGGTCCCGCGAAGGAACGCCGCTCGCCACACTCGAAGGGCATTCGTATTGGGTCTACGGCGCTGCAACTTTCCCGGACGGGCGAATCCTCTCGTGGTCTGGCGACAAGACGCTTCGCCTCTGGTCCCCCAAGGGAACGCCGCTCGTCACACTCGAAGGGCACACCACGCCGGTCTATGGCGCCGCGATCCTCGCCGGCGGGCGGATCCTCTCGTGGGGGGGGCACACCTTGCGCCTGTGGTCGTCGCAGGGAGCGCCCCTCGCCGTGCTCAAAGGACATATCAGCGACCTCCAGGGCGCGGCGGAACTCAAGGATGGGCGGATCCTGTCGTGGGGTTCCGACCACATGCTCCGCCTGTGGTCCTCGGAGGGGGCGCCCCTCGGCACACTCGCGGGACATACATATGGCGTCGACGGTGCCATGGAACTGCCGGATGGGCGGATCCTTTCGTGGTCTGGTGACGAAACGCTGCGTCTTTGGTCGTCGGGGGGGGAGTCTCTCACCACACTCGAGCGCCACACCTCTGACGTTGAGGGTGCAACAGTGCTGGCGGATGGACGGGTCCTTTCATGGTGTGGCGGCGTCGGGATTCTCAAAGACCACACGCTGCGCCTCTGGTCGCCTGATGGAACGCCGCTTGCCAAACTCGAAGGGCACGCCGACTGGGTCAACGGCGTCATGGTGCTCCCGGACCGGCGAATCTTGTCGTGGTCCCAGGATGGCACGCTCTGCCTTTGGTCGCCTCAGGGGATGCTTTTCGCCAAGCTCGAGGGGCACAACCAGCGGCTCAGGGGCGTCAGGGTGCTCGCGGGCGGGCGGCTCCTCTCCTGGGGCGATGACACATTACGCATGTGGTCTTCGCAGGGAACTCCCCTCGCTAGACTCAAGGGTCACACCGAATGGGTCGAGGGCACCACAGTTCTAGCCAACAACACAATCCTATCGTGGTCTTGGGACCACACTTTACGCCTGTGGTCGCCGGACGGGGCGCCGCTCGCCAAACTCGAAGGGCATGTCGACGCCGTACAGGGCGTCATTGTCCTTGCGGACGGGCGGATAGTGTCGTGGGGCGGCCCACTCTCCAAAGACCCCACGCTGCGACTGTGGTCGCCGAAGGGAGCACCTCTCGCCGGACTCGAAGGGCATACCACCTGTATCAAGGGCGTCACGGAGCTTGCCGATGGGCGGATCTTGTCATGGGACGAGAATGGCAAGTTACGTCTCTGGTCGCCCGAGGGGGCACCGATCGTAAGCTGCGACGAGAATCTGGCGTCGGATGATCTGATCTCCGCAAAGGCTTGTGCATCAGGAAAGGGCCATCTAGTCCAGGCTAGGGTCCCGGCACGTGCCTATCGCGGCGCGGCTAGAGCTGGCGGCGCCCGCTGGCACGCGACAGCCGAACCAACCCCAAGGGCGTTCCTTGCTGACGGCACGGTCGTCGTCTCGCTCGCCAGCTTTCACGTCTTCTGCCTGAAGCTCCAGTTTGGCTCCCGCCGCGTAAGCGCAGCCGAGGCCGCGGTGCTCGGGGAGCGGAAACCTGATTCTCGACGATGACGCTACTTCTGTCGTCGGCCGGCTCGAGCTGCGCCTGGGTCAGTTTCCCCGAACGGGAGATGCGCAGGGGATCGCGGCACACGAAGATCGGCTCGAGAGCCCGGTCTACTGCACAGGGAGTCTGTCGGAACGGGCTCACGCAGAGCGACGCCCTGTCTTGATTCGCCCGGGAAGGGAGTTTTCATGTTCCACGACCTTCACACCTGGCTCTCAGGGATAGGGCTTTCGGAGCACGTCGAAGCGTTCAAACGGGCGAGGCTCGACTCCCCGGGGCTGATCGCCTCGCTCACCGACGCCGAGCTGAAGGAGATCGGCGTCCTTCCGCTCGGTGACCGGAAGCGCATCCTCGCGGCCGCCCGCCTCCTCTCCGGCGATTCGCCGGATCCGGTTCCCGCCGGCCCCGCCCTCCCTTCCGAGGAGATCACGGCCCGGCTCCCCTTCCCCCTCGCCGTCAGCCTCGAGAAGCTACGGGGGAGCGTGCGGTCGGGTGAAGTACTCGAGGCGTTGCTCTCCCTGCGCGATTCCGTCGAGCTCCTGGTGCGCTACGCCGTCCTCGTCCTCCTCGCCGCCGGCGCACGAAGCCTCTCGCGGACCGAGCAGGAAGAGGTGGCCCGCGAGCTCGTGCGCCCGGCCCTCGGCGCCTGGACGGCGCTCCTTCGCTCGCTCCCGGAGAAACTCCGCCCCACCCCGCTCGACGCCCGCTTCGTCGGCCCCGTGACTTCCTGGCTCGCGGCCGACGGGGGAAGGGCCGCAAAGACGCTCTCGGACTTCGTGCCGTTCCGGAACGACGTCCTCGGCCACGGAGCGCGCCGGAGCCCGGCCGAGTACCGGAAGTTCCTCGACGAATGGGCTGGCCGGCTTACAGCCGTCGTCGAGTCGGCCGCCTTCCTCTGCGACCTCGTCCTCGTCCGGGTCGAGGACGGGCGGCTCTTCCGCTGGACGGGGCCCGGCGAGCCTGCCGAGGGAGGTCCCGCCCCGGAGGATCTTCCCGAGCGGGAGTTCGGCCTCCTCCGGGAGGGCAGCTTCCTCTCCCTGCACCCGTTCCTCGCGCTCCTCAGGTGCCCGGAAGACCTGGCGGCGCAGATCTTCGTCTACGACTCGCAGAGGAGATGGGACAGGTCCCGGCGCGTCGTGACCGTCCTCGAGTACGAGGGCGGGCACAGGGCCGGCTTCGACGACCTGGGCGAGGCGCTCGAGACGCGCTGGGACGAGGCGATTCTCCTGGCCGCGTTCCGGTCGGCGCGTGCCCGCTACGAGCGGATCGAGAAGGACGTCGTCCCGAGCGCCACGCTCGTCGAGAGCCTCCGCCGCGGCTTCACGGGACGCGAACGGATCCTCGCCTCGATCGGCCGGTTCCTCCGCGAGGGGGACTCGGGCATCGTCCTCGTCGTCGGTCCCCCAGGCACGGGGAAGAGCGCGCTCAGCGCCCGCGTCGCCCAGGACGATCCTCTCGGCGCGCACTTCTTCTTCCGGCGGGAGGACCCCCTGAGCGCCGAGGCGATGGTCCGGCACTTCCTCGCCCACCTCTCGCGCCGCTACGAGATCACCGACACGGACCCCGTCGCCGGGCCGGAGCAGGCGCGGATCAAGCTCGCAAACCTCCTCGCCGTCCTCTCGTCGTCCTTCCTCGCCCCCGGTGAGAAGGAGCTCCTCGT
Organism: uncultured Holophagales bacterium; assembly: GCA_937927565.1. Lineage (GTDB taxonomy): Bacteria > Acidobacteriota > Thermoanaerobaculia > UBA5066 > UBA5066 > UBA5066. The sequence continues at coordinate 3,434 of CALBDV010000434.1, read as the reverse complement.
CGTCGACGCCCTCGACGAGGCGGGCGGCGACCGGGAGCGCCAGGCGGCCGTCGACGCGCTACCCAAGCGTCTCCCGAAGGGGGTCTTCCTCTTCACGACGTCCCGCCCCGGAGACCACCTCGCGGGACTCCGCTCCGCCGCTCGATCGCTCGTCATCGAGCTCGGCAAGGACGACCCGAAGGGGCGCGACGAGCTGGAGGAGCTGGAAGACGGTGCGGCCTACCTCCGGAACCGCCTCGCGGCCCCGGGCATCAACGACGAACGGTGGCGGGCGCTCGCCCGGACCGCCCGGGGGAGCTTTCTCTACCTCCGCATCCTCGCCGAGGCTCTCCTCGCGGGAGACCTCGACGCCGCCGAGGTCTTCTCGGCGCCGGCGCTCCCCGCCGACGTCGAGGACCTCTTCGCCAGCTCCTGGAAGCGGGTGCGCGCGAGGCTCGGCGAGGACGAAGGGCTCCAGGCGGCCGTCGCCGAGGTCGCGCTCCTCCTCGCCGTCTCGCGAGGCCCCGTCACGGCGGAGGAGCTTCGCGCCACGCTCGACCTCCCGGCACCACGGGTCGAACGCGCCCTCCGCGAGCTTCGTCCGTTCCTCGACGAGGCTCCGCCCGACGAGGAGGATCCGGCCGCCGGGACGGGCTGGCGCTTCCACCACGCGACCCTTCGCTCGATGGCTCTCGCCCGGACCGGGTCCTCCCTCGACGTCGTGCTCGGGAAGGTCCGCCGCGCGCTCGACCAGGGACGTCCCGGCGCCGAGGCCGCCGCCGTGGCACTCCTCGCCACGCTCGAGGAGAAGGCGCCCCTAGGTCCGAAGGACGGGGACGGCGCCGCGTCCTCGAGGCCCTGCGGCTCGTTCGTGAGGAGCCTGCTCCGCGGCGCCACCCGGCACGACGCCGACGCGCTCCTCTCCTTCGCCTCCCTCTGCGAGGCCCGGGGGTTCTGGCCCCGCGAGAGGTGGCTCCTCGGCCGGCTCGAGGCGCTCGCGCGAAGGAAGGGCGATTCCGTCCTCGACCCCCGCCGGCTCGCCGAGCTGATGCTCCGCTCCGGGAACCTCGCCATCTACCAGGCCCGCTGGGCCGACGCGCGCGACCGGCTGCGCCGGGCGGGCGACGGGTTCCACGCGCTGGGCGACGAGGCGAGGGGCTGCCAGGCGCTCTACCTCCGCGGGAAGGCCGAGATGTGGGCCGAGGACTATGCCGCCGCGCGCGCGACCTACGCCGAGGCTCTCGCGCGGGCCGAGCGGCTCGGCGACGCCGGCCTTCGCGGCGCCATCCTGAAGGACGTCGGGAACCTCATCTACCTCGAGGACGAGGACGACCTCGATCGGGCGCTCGCGCTCGCGCTCGAAGGGGTTGCCCTCCTCGAGGCCTCAGGGAACGGCCTCGAGCTCTGCGTCGGCCACACCGTCGCCGGGCACGTCCTCTTCTGGAAGGAGGATTTCCAGGGGGCGCTCCGGCACTACCAGCGCTCGCTGGACATCGCCACGACGGAGAACTTCCTCGAGTCCCGCCTCGTCGGGCTCGGCGACGTCGGGGAGATCCTCCTCTGGGTCGACGAGCCCGACCGGGCCCGCGACCTCCTCGAGACGGCTCTTCTCGAGAGCCGGCGGGCGGCGCACGTCGTGGGCGCTCAGCAGGCCGCCTGCGCGCTCGGCCAGCTCGACATCAACTGCGGGGACCTGGACTCCGCCCGCGAAAGGCTCGGGACGGCCGTCGAGTTCGCCGGCGAGGCTCGGTCGGAAGAGATGCGGATCGGCGCCGTCGGCCTCCTCGGAGAGCTCGAGCTGTGGCGCGGCTGCTTCGACGCGGCGCGCGCCCACCTCGAGGAGGAGCTGCGCTTCAACGAGCGAGCCGGCGAGGCGGAGCGCCAGGGAGGCGACCTGAGCGGCCTCGCCAACTGCAGCTACGAGGAGGATGCCCTCGACGGCGCGAGGCGCCTCGCGGTACGGGCCATCCTCGTGGAAGGACGTGGCGGAACGAGCGAGGTCGCCCGCGAGTCGTCCTGCACCCTCGGCTGGATCGAGCTCGAGCGGGGAAGGCTCGCGACGGCCCGGATGCTCGCCGCACGCGCCCGGCGCATCACGGGCGATAAGGCGATCCCGTCGCTCACCGGCGAGGTCGCGCTCCTCGAGGCCGCGATCGCGCTTCGATCGGGGGATACCGGGCGGGTGCGGGAGCTGCTCCTGCCCCTTGCCGAGTACGCCCGCGCCAAGGGCTTCCGGCCCCTCGAGGCCCGCGCCCGGGCGCTCCTCGCGGAGGCGCTCCTTGGGGCCGATCCCGCAGCGGCCCAAGCCGAGGCCCGGCAGGCCCGATCGCTTTTTGATGGATGCGGCATGGCCTGGCTCGCCGAGGACGCGTCGTCCATCGAGGCCCTCGCGCGCGCGGGGACGGCGACGCCGGAGGAAGGCGAGGCCGCGCGGGCCCGGGCCCATGGGGAGATCCTCGCTGCGTCGGGGCGTCTCGACGCCCTCGGCGCAGGGCGGCTCGCCCGTCGGGCGCGAGACAGGGCCGCGCGAGCCTTCGTCACCTGACCGGGCCCGCTCTCGGCGCTCTCGACCGTTCGGGCCTCGCCGGCGGCCTTCGCTCCGCACCGCTGTCCCGCTTCATTCCGGCCCTGGCGCCTTCGGCGCGAGGTTCGCCGTGATCCTCGTTCTCGGTCTCATGGTCTTCCTGGAAGCCCGGCTCGCGCGGCGGGGGTAGGCTGAGGGTGGAGGAGTGAACTCATGCCGGCACAGGCCATGGTGCGTCAACGAACGACCGAATCCGGCCGTTCCACCCTCATTCTCGTGTTCACGTTCCGCGAGCAGACGAAGGGACGGCAGGGCTGGCTCGACCAGTTCGAGGAACGGGTGCACTCCACCCGTCTCTGGCGCCGCACGAACCCCGACTCCGCCGGACTTCTTCCCCACCTCGACTCGATCCAGCACGGCGGCGTCTTTCGGGCTTTCCAGGCCGACGGCCCGCTGCCGAACTTCTTCCCCCCCCGGCTTCTCTTGGCCCCTCTGCGACCTCACGGCCAAGGGGCTGCCGAAGGAGAAGTCCGCGATCGAAGTCCTCATCCCCCGCTCCCCCCGGCTCTTCGCGTTCGAGTCGGGCTACATCTTCGTGTGCCTCGAAGTGTCGCCCTGGACCGATTCGCTGAAGGCCTACCTGGACCTCGCCGGTCACGCGGTCCGCGGAAAACTCGTTCTCCTCGAGCCCGAGCGGGTTCCCGCCAAGGCCGCTGGGTGGCGTGCCCTCCGGGAGCAGCGATTCGGGACGCCGGAAGGCGCGGCGCGGCGAAGGGCGTGGTCGCTTCGCGCCTGGATCGGGGCGCTCCTCCCCGGAACGTCGGTCGAGCCGCCCCCCGGGGCGCGCTGGAATCCGGCAGGCTACGGCGTCGTGCTTCACGACGGACCGCCCGAACGGGCCGACCGCGTCCGCCTGCGGCTGTTCCTGAGG
>CALBDV010000433.1 GCA_937927565.1 uncultured Holophagales bacterium | reverse complement strand
GCCGGAACTGATGGTGAGCGTCGAGGACCGAGAGGCGCTCGAGCGATGGGCGCGCCGGCCGAAGACAGGTCAGGCGCTGGCGCTCCCTTCCCGCATCGTGTCGCGCTGTTCGGTTCCACCCGACAACGGGATTGTCGCCAGTGAGCCGGGAGTCGCGCGTCAGACGGTCGGCCGCTGGAGAAATCGATTCATCGCGCGTGGACTGGACGGCCTCCTGGACGAACCGCGCCCGAGTGCGCTCCGGAAGATCGGAGACGTGGACATCGAGCGCCGCATCACGATGGCCCTCGAGAAGAAGCCCTCGAATGCAACTCACTGGAGAACACGGTCCATGGCGGCTGCCTCGGGCCGCTCCCATTCTCTACCTCCCTGCCGTTGAGACTCGAAACCCCCATCCCCATCCCCAGGTCGATCTGCATGACGCAATTCGTCCATTGGCTATTCGGCTCGACATATCTCCGTGTCGCCGCAAAGTCCGGAGACACGCAGGTGAATCCGATCAGCAGCTTGTCGTCTTTCGCGTAATGGACTCGTGGCGCCATGACCACCTGCTTCGCACCCCCTCCGAACGTGGCGTACTCGATGTTCTTCAGAGACCGGTCCAGTCGCAGAATCACCAGGTCCATTCCACCCTCGATCGTGTTGTACAGCGCGTCCGCGGTCACCGGGAAGTCCCTGGATGCGGATTTGCCGACAAGGACGAGCCCTCGCTTGTCGGTCATGATGACGTTCGTCACGGTGTCGCCCTTCGTGCCACCCACGAAGGACGAATACACCGGCCTGTTTGCCTTCAAGCTGAATCTCATGACGAAACCATCGGACTTGCCACCGATGTACTTCCCCGTCGAAGCGTCGGCGGTGACAGGGAAATCAGGTGATTTCGTCTCACCGACGAGGATCACGTTCTCCGCGTCGAGGACCAGGACGGAGTTGACCTGATCCGCGAAGGTGCCACCGACATACGTCGAGTACTGGATCTCGGACAGGCTCTCGTCGATGATCGTGAGGAACCCGTCCGTCTCTCCCCCCAGTGTGTTCTTGTAAGCCTCTCGGCTGGTCGGGAAGTTATCCGAGTACGTTCCCCCGGTCAGATAGATCTTCCCGGTGTCATCGAAAGCGTAGGCGGTTATGAAATCCAGCGCCTTCCCACCCCAATAGGTGGAGTAGAGGACCTTGTCCAGATCCAGAGACAGGGAGGTGATCGTCAGATCGCCGGACATCCACGGCTGGCTCTTGTCCGGCGGTGCGGAATTGTCATAGGTCCTGCGCACCGCCCGTTTCGTCGTCGGGAAATCCAGCGACCTGGACTTGCCGAACACATACAACTTGTTCCTGTTGATCGCCAGTCGTGTCCAGTGATCGCTGGCCGAACCGCCGAGGTACGTGGAAGCGAGGTACTTACAGTCGTTGGAGAACTTGATGATGTAATGGTTGTTTTCACCCTTCAGTGTCTTCTGGTAGGCGTCTCTTGAAACCGGCAGATCCCTGGACTCCGTCGTGAAGCCGACATACACGTTTCCGGAATCGTCCAGGACGATCTGTTCAAGGTGGTTCTCCGATCCAGAGCCTCCGATGTATGTCGAGTAGATCAACTCACCCACCGGTGACAGCTTCATCAAGAAGATGTCACCTCCAGTGACATCGACGTGTCCCCTGTAGTTCTTCTGAAAAGCGTCGTCGGTTACCCTGAGTCCCTCTCTGGTTCCGCCTGCAACAAAGACATTTCCCTCCTTGTCGGCGACGGCCGACACCGACGAGTGCACGTCTCCACCCGAGGCCACCAGGCCTGAGAACACCACCTTCTGAGCGGAACCGGTGGACGGGGCCCCTGCGAGCAGCAGCACCACCAGGGCCCGGCGTGTCACGGCGATTGCTGCGATCGAGCATTTCGTCTTCATGGCGGATACCTCTCCAGTCGCGTCCGCCGCAGGCGAGCGGCCGGACAAGCGACTGCCTCACAGCGTACGGAGGGCCGACATGGAAGTCTTGAACGTGCTGTCGTAGATTGTAAAAAGTTGTCTCGGGCGCCTATCCCAGGAACTTGTACCCGAGACGATGGAGGGTAATCAGATGGCGCGGGTTGGCAGGATCGTCCTCGATCTTCTTCCGGAGCTTCGCGACGTGGGTGTCCACGGTGCGCGTGAACGGCATGTTGTCGTAGCCCCAGACGGCGTCGAGCAGCTGTTCGCGCGTGATCACGGCACCGCGGTGCGCGACCAGGTAGGCGAGAAGCATGAACTCGCGCGCGGAGAGCGCGATCGGGCGCCCGCCCTTCGTGGCCTCGTGGTGGCGGAAGTCGACCCGGACGTCACCAAATGCACACTCCTGCATGTCGGTCGGCGCCTGGCCCGGCGGGGAGCTGCGGCGAAGGACGGCCTCGATGCGCGCCACGAGCTCCAGGAAGCTGAATGGCTTCGTGACGTAGTCGTCGGCCCCCAGCTTGAGCCCCAGCACTCTGTCCGCCTCCTGTCCGCGAGCCGTCAGCATGATGATCGGCACGTCGTTTCCGGCTGTGCGCAACTTGCGGCACACGTCCAGACCGTTGAGGCGGGGCAGCATGACGTCCAGGATGACGACGTCAGGCGTGCGCGCGGTGGCGAGCGAGAAGCCATCCTCGCCGTTGGCCGCGCAGGCGACCGTGAAGCCCTCCGAGGCCAGACCGTCACAAAGCGCGACCGACATCGCCTTGTCGTCCTCGACGACCAGGACACTGCGCCCAACGCCAATGCCGTGTACGGACGTCATCCTAGCGCCCCCATGCTATCCAGACTCCTCTGACCGGGAACTCCCGTCGCCGCCGGCCAGCGGTAAATGGAGTGCGAACACGCTTCCGCGCCCGGGGGCGCTCTCGACAGTGATACGCCCGCTGTGGGCGTCCACGATGTGCTTCACGATCGCCAGCCCCAGCCCGCTGCCCTTGACGTCGTGGACCAGTCCGCTCCCCACGCGATGGAATCGATCGAAGATCCGTGTGTGCTCCTCGCGGGGAATGCCAATGCCGAAGTCCCTCACCGCGACGACCATCTCCCCGCCGCTGACGGCGAGGGTCACCGAGATGCGCCGACTGTCGCCAGAGTACTTGATCGCATTGTCGACGAGATTGCCGAGGGCGTGGCCGATCGCGGCCTCGTCGATCCGGACCGGCGGCAGCGGATCGCCTGGCGCCGTCAACTCGAGGACGAAGCCCTCGCGCTGCAGTCGCGGAGCAAAGGCCTGCACGACGTCACGCACGACATCGGCCAGGTCGTGCGCGGTCAACTGGTAGAGCCTGCCGCCCGTCTCGATCCGCGAGAAGTCGAGAATGTTGTCGATCAGCTGCGAGAGCCGCCGACCCTCCGACTCGATGTACTCGCCGTACTCGCGGACTTTGACCGGGTCGTTCACGCGGCCCAGGCGCATCAACTCGCCGAAGACGCGGATCGAGCTGAGCGGTGTGCGCAGTTCGTGCGACACGTTGGAGACGAAGTCGCTCTTGATCTCCGAGAGCTTCATCTCGCGGGCTGCCGCGCGCATGACCAGGACGATGCCGGCCAGCAGGACGCCGGCCAGGACCGCCGAGAGCGTGACGTTGAGCATGAAGTTGGCTTTGGCGATCTCCGCGCCCGAGGACCGGCGGCTGCCCAGCGCAATCGTCCATTTGCCCAACACCGAGCCCAGCTGGCGCTTGACCTCGAAATGCGGCCCGACCGTGCCGGGGTCGGCAAAGACCTCCTTGTCGAACGCGTCCCAGACGGTGACCACGAACTCCTGAGGGGTGCGCCCCGTGTGCAACGCGCTGCGGAGGAGCGTCGGCAAGGTGTCCCGGGCGAAGACGTCGAGATCGATCACCACGGCGGCGATACCGACAAGTTGCCCGTTCTCGTCGGCCACGAAGCCCACGAGCATCGGGTGGCCAGGATCGCTCTCGTCGGCAATCACGACCTTCGGGTCGATGCTCGCCGGCATCTTCAGGGCGCGCATCAGCGAATACGAGAGGGCCAGACGGGTGGAGGGGGCGACGTCCCCCTCGTCGATGCGCACCCGCTGCCGCACGTCGTACGCCTGGACGCGGCCCTGGAGCCGGCCGACCAGGGGCACCAGGAAGAAATACCGCACGCCCTGGAGCGACGCCTTCAACGAACGCTCCCGCGCAACCGGATCGCTGGGAACGGGGTTGGCGGTCGGGAAGCGTTCGAAGACGAACGCGTCGAAACAGTCGCAGGTCGGCGTGAAGATCCGGGGCGGGATGCGCAGCGTCCGCTCGCCGGTCGCGGCAAAGTGACGTGCGACCTGCCTGGCGATCGCGTCGAGCTGGATCTGGAGAGCAGCGCGATGAGCCACCGCCGTGCTGCGCTGGAGGTCGACCGACAACCGGTACTGGAGGCTGAGCAGCACCACGAGGGGCAGGACGACGACCGACAGCGCGACCCAGAGGATGCGACGGCGTCCGAGAGCCGCACGTCCGAATCTCCCGAGAAGGGACCCGGTCACACCCGCGCCGCCGAAGTGGCGTCGGGCGCACGCTCTCGTCGGTTCGTTGCGCTCCATGAACGATCTCAGCTCCACGCGGCTTCGCGTTGCGGCGAGGCCCACGCGCGGTCTATCAGTATAGACGCCCGGTGAGGGGCCGAGGCCGGGCAGGGTACCGCTCTCTCGGCTTCTTACCTCAACCCGATTGGCTCCCTACGAAGCGGGCCGCAACGGGTCGAGAATCCTCCTGTCGGCCGAGGAGACATTCCTATCGTCCTCGCAGGAGAGCAGGCACTTCCCGTCCGGCGAGAGAGGAAGACTCACCCCGACGACGACCTGCTCCTTCTCGGTGATCGTGATTCGCTGGCCCAGCGCGTCGTGCCCCGGCCAGCACTTCCGGACCGCCGCGTCGTTGACGAGCGCCACGAGCGGCGCCGCCACGGCGCCGTCCTCCCAGGGCGCTCGAGCCGGTTCGCGCCCGCTCCCACTCTCTGCCGCCCTGCCGTTGAGAACCAGGACTCCTCTCCCCAGACGGTCGGCAAGGTCACTACCGCCATCGCCAAGGCCGAGGCCGAGGTCACGCCCGCGGCAACGCCGGGAGCCGCAACCAGCCCGGCAGCCTCACCCAGGGCGTGAGGCCGCAAGAGAGCTGGCCCGGTCACGGGCTTGGAGCGTCGCGGAGGAGGCCACGGCCTCCTCCGCGATGCGAACCCGGCAGAAACCCGGAGCAGGCGTCGAGCCCGGGGTTTCCCGCCTTCTCAGTAGCCCCGCGTCCGATCGACCGCGTCGACGACGGGCCGACCTTCCGCGAACCGCCTCAGGTTCCCGAGGACGTCGGGGACCATGGCGCGCGGGGTCGAGGGCCCCGAGTGGTGCGGGGT
>CALBDV010000432.1 GCA_937927565.1 uncultured Holophagales bacterium | reverse complement strand
CCGCTGTTCAGTAAATTCGACCCGTCGCTGTCTCAAAGTCGTTGACACGTCCCGCGGAAGATCGGCCGGGGCGAGACCTTCCCGCTCACGGATCCCTTCCAGGAAGCCCTTCGCGAGGTGGGGAAAGACCTCCTCGAAGATGTCGGCTTTGAGGCGCTCGCCCAGCTCCTTCGCGTATTCCTCGCTGTCCGCAAGGACCCGATCGACGAAGCTGACTCCCATCTCGTCGAGTTCGGCGTCATGGGCGGCCTCGAATGCGGCCCGGCGAAAGAAGAGCCAGAAGTAGCGGAACGCCTCGGCCGGGTCGGTCGCCTGCGGTCCGGTGAAGGCGAGGGTCTCTTCCAGGTCGATCTCGTAGAAGTTCGTCGCACGGGAATGGGCTCGGGCGGCATAGAGACGCCAGAGCTTGCCGTTCGTGACGATGGCCCAGGGGGCGTCGCCCCTTTCCAGGAGCGAAACGACGACGGCCGTGGGGTTCTCATCGGGCGACTCCGTGTCGCGCTGGGGATCCTTCCCGTCGAGAAAGCGGCCCCACGGGTAGGCCAGGCAGACGGCCAGGGCCGCGCTCTTCCCTTCGGCTCCGGGAGCCGCGAGCGAGTAGTCAGGCGCCACGTCTTCGCTCCCGGCCCGTTTGCCCGGCCGGACCGTCCATCCGAGGCGCTTGAGGAGAGGTTCCAGAAGCTCTCCGCGGACGACGCCTTCGGGCTTTCCTGCCCAGCGTGACGCGGCCCCTCGGAACATCTCGCGGACGGAGAGCCACTCCGCCTTCGGGTCCTCGGCCCATTCCGGGAGGTCCTTCAGCCGTTCGACGTCGGTGAGGTAGTGATCGGAGAAGAGAGCCCGGTTGTTGAAAAGCTCTTCGGACCAGTAGGCGACCGAGAAGGCCGAGCGGAGCTTATCGAACTGAAGGAAGCGATCCGCTTCTGTGCAGCTGAACCGGCGCAGGACCCTGAGATCGACCGTCGAGGGCTTGCGCCGCTCGACGGAAAGGATCCGGGCCACGACCGAAACGGGTGAGACGCCGATCACGGACGTCCGACCCGTCACCTCGCGCTCAACGAGAACAAAGTCGAGCCGATCCCATCCATCCGTGAGGATGAGAAGGTAGTCTCCCGCGAGGTCCTTCAGTCGGCGTACGAGCGCGCGGGTGAGGGCCTGGGTGAGGCTCTCGACCTCGAAGAGGAAGACGTGCAGGTCCGCGTCGCAGGAGGCGATCTGCTCGACCCGCCGGATCTGCTTCACCGTGCCCTCGGCTGTGATCCCCAGGTTTGCCGGCGTCTGGACGGTGCGGGGCGCCGTGTCGTAGCCGAGACGCGTGAAGAGCCCGGCCAGGGCGTCGGCGCTCGCGAGCCCGGCGACGTCGGCCGCGAAGATCTCGACGTCGAGGAGAAGCGGGGAGGCGGGAGGCATGGAAGTAGTCTAGCTACCCGGAGAGATGGGGGAGGCCGCCTTCCGGGCAGGCGCTCACCCCGAGGTCAACGGCTGATTAACGGCCCAGGGATCGAAGCAACAGGTCGTCTGAGTCGTCCCTTGGCCGAATGGCGGCTTTCAGTGCGCGCTTCACAACGTCGTCTGCGAGCTCCTCGTTCGTAACGGCCCTTCCATTCCTGCCCTTCCAGCACCATCCCGAAGGCTCGTGCCAGTCGGCGGTGTAGCCCGTCTCCGACGTCGGCTTCACCTTGCCGGCTATCGCATAGATCGTCGGCTGATTCCCGTTCCACATCCTTACCGGGTATTCCTGAATCAGCAGGGTCGACTTGACGAGTGAGTTCACGAACGGCTGCTGCCACGTCAAGGTGATGGACACACGGTCAGCGTGGATGCCACAGCCCTCGCTGTTCCGGCCGACCTGGAACCGGAAGTCAGTCTGCCCCTCCAAGGCATCAACCTTGGCTGCGATTCGGGAGAAGAGGTCCTCTCTCAGCGCCTTTGCCCGTTCCGGCCCTTCCACCACGATAAGCTGTGCGCGCTTTTCCTCGGCCTTCTTGGATTCGGCAAGCTGGAGTGCGAGGGCAAGGGCGTCGGGGGGATGGGAGGCTGCGGCCCGGACGGGCGCGTTCGTGCTCGCCACCTCTACGCGGTTCCGGCCGCCCGCCTTTGCCCTGAGAAGGGCGTCGTCCGCGGCCTTGACGAGTTGCTCACCGCTCACGGCGTCTGCGGGGAAGCAGGCAACGCCCAAGCTAATTGCCACTCGGAGGTCAGCGGCGGAGAAAGTCAGTTGCTCCACAGCCGACCGGATTCGTTCGGCAGCGGCTACTCCCTCCTCCAACGAGGAGTTCGGAAGAAGTACAGCAATTTCCTCTCCGCCGTACCGGTAGGCCTTCCCTCGCCCTTTGACGGCTGATTCGACGACGTTGCCGATCTCTACCAGTACTTCGTCTCCAACGGGATGGCCGAAGCTGTCGTTGACCTTCTTGAAATGGTCTACGTCGCCCATGATGAGGACGAGCGGCTGCTTCTGCTGAGCCTCGGTCGTCGCGCTCGGCAGGTCCGCGTCGAAGGAGTCCCGGTTCGCGACTGCCAGCAGTTGCGCCTTGTCGCCGGGGCGGC
>CALBDV010000431.1 GCA_937927565.1 uncultured Holophagales bacterium | reverse complement strand
TCAGGTCTGCGATGACTGCTTCGAGATCATGCTGGTCACGGTTGAGGACTCGAGGACGGTATCGCTCGAGCGGGTCGCCCTGCGGGGAGACACCGCATGGGCTCGTGACCCTCGTGCATCGGGCGAGAAATGGTCGGACTTCGAGAAGCGGCTCCGCGCCACGATGGCGGCCCAGACAAAGAAGAAGTGACCCAAGCCGGCCAAGCCGCGGCCGCAAGGTGGGAGCGCCTGCCGCCGATCTCGAGCCCCGGCTGCGGTAAAGAGGTTTCTGATTGCGCCTCCGCGAGGTGAATCGGGCGTCGGGGCGATTCGCCCCGACTGCCTGTAGGTCTTCCTGCGTCGGTTTCAATGACCCGGAAATGTTCAATGGCCGCATTGAGTTACGCTTCACGCTGGCCATGACAGGCGGCACAACGGACAGCGACCTCGACATCATCCTTGCCCTCCAGCTGACCGTTGCCTGGGCCGGCGAAGCCCTATGCCAGCCACCCCGTCTGGGATGGTGGCGGACGGACCTCGTCGACGAAGCTGGCGGCGGAGATCTCTTCGCTCGGCTTACGCCGCGGCTCCAGCGATGGTCGACCGTCGAGGCGGCTCGAGAGACGGCTCGCCGGGTCGATGAGCAGAGCCGTCGCGAGGTTGCCGACCCGGAGAAGGTGCGGACGCTCTTTCACCTCGGCTTCCGAATGGACGAGAAACTCGGAACGCGCCTGTCCACCTTGAAGGGCTCCGGTGCTCCGCACGAGCAGGTTCTCCCCTTTCCGCTGGATCTGAAGGCGGAATTCTCCCGCGAGTCCCTCGCTGTCGTCCTGACCGCTCTGCACCCGGGTGTGAAGCACGCGGCCGTCCTCGGGGGAAGGGAGATCGCCGGCCCCGCCCTAACGGAGCCGATCACACTCGCTCGACAGCTCGCGGCGGCGCTCGTCCCGTTCACCGAGCGTTACCCGATGCCCTTCGCGAGGTCTACCTCGTGAACGGCGAGGAACGGCGGTTTCACACCCGCATTCAGAAGACGACGCTTGCGGTCGCCGAGGCGAGGTCCTACTGGACGCACTGGACGCCCGACGAATCCAAGGATGTGATCGCAATGCGTGGCTTCGAAGAGCGGTGGTTCGGCGCACGAAGCGCCGCTCGGGTGCGCGTCCTCCTGGAGAGTCTCAGGGCTCGCTTCGACGCCTTCCCCGAGGCGTTCTCGGTCCTCCGGCGCTGGAGAGGGATCGACCCGGGGACGCGGACCCTCGTCTGCCACTGGCATCTTCAGCTCTCCGACCCTCTTTACAGAGCCTTCACAGGCGAGCTGCTCCCCTCGCTCCGGCAGACTGGCCAGACGAGGACCAGCCGCGGGGAGGTCCTCCGCTGGATGGCCGCCATCGAGGCGACCCGCTGGGGGCCTGCCAGCCGCATTCAGCTTGCGAGCAAGCTCCTTACCTCCGCCCGGGAAGCTGGACTGGTCGGGCCGGGCCAGGACACGAGGCCGATCCTGATGCCCGTCGTCCCTGACCTCGCGCTGGGATACCTGCTTCACCTCCTGCGAGGCGTTCGCATAACGGGCACGCTTAACGAGAACCCGTACACGGCGTCCGTCGGGCTCGTGGGTGAAGGCCTCGAGGGCAGACTTTCGCGGCTGCCCGGGCTGAACTACCGAAAGCAGGGGGGCTTCACGGAGTTCGAATGGGCGTCTTCGAATCTCGACGCATGGGCAGCAGCACTCCTCATCCCGGAGGTGGCATGAGCCCGGCAGAGACGGCTGGAATGCAGCTCGACGAGGCCCTCGCGGCCCTGGAGCGCGACCTCCTCGCCGAGGGCGGGCCACGGATCAGCACGATGAGGAACTACAACTTCGCCATCGTGCCCTACCGCCCGTCGGACGAGCTCGTCCTGAGGCGAAAGGTCCGGGCGCTTGCCGACAGGCTCCGGGCCTCCGGCTTCCGCGTCCTCGCCATCTCGCTCCAGAGGCTTCTTCTCGAGCGCCTGCGGTCGCTCGGCCCCGAGGTCCTCTCGACGACGACCGCCCGCGAGAAACGGCTCTGGGCGAAGGACCCGGGCCGGTCGCTCGCTCACCTCGCCGAGGTCGTCGGGCCGCTGATCGAGGGGCCGGATGGCATCGCCGCGGACGTCATTCGGGAGATCGCGACCTTCGTCGATGCATCACCGGTCCCGGACGAACGAAGCGTCGTGCTGATCGGGCGCGCCGGCGCCCTCTTCCCCTTCTTCCGTTCCTCGGCCCTGCTGAAGCACATCGACGGCCACACGGGGAACCTGCCGGTCGTCCTTCTCTACCCCGGTGAGCGGCGCGGGCGCTCGTCCCTCTCGTTCATGGGTGTCCTCGCCCCCGACGGGGACTATCGGCCTCGTATCTATCCATAAGACACGGCCCTGACGCGGAGGTCCCTTGCTCATCCGAGAGCTGTTCGCCGCAGACGTCACTCGCGACATCCCGCCCGTCGTCTACTTCCACGAGCAGAAACCCGAGAAGCTCGCCGACGAGGTCCGCGAGTACATCTTCACGGGCGGCTTCCCCGAGGGGGATCCGCGTGGAGCCCGGGTCGGATCAGGTATCCACGAGGAGCTGGTTCGACTGCTGCGCGGGATCGGTCGGGAGCTCGACAAGTCGGGCGGGCCGGCACTTCCCGCCTCCTGGATATCGGGGTTCTTCGGGTCGGGCAAGTCGAGCTTCGCAAAGCTCCTCGGGCTCGCCCTCGACGGGGCCGTTCTCCCGAGTGGGGAACCACTTTCCAGGACCTTCCTGGCGCGCGACGAGTCTCCGCTCGCGCCGGAGCTTCAGAAGGCCTGGGACGACCTCCTCTCCAGGGTCTCTCCAATGGCCGTCGTCTTCGACATCGGAAGCGTTGCACGTGACGGCGAGCAGGTGCATGCCGCAGCCAGGAGGCAAGTCCAGAAGCGCCTCGGCTACTGTCCAATCAACAACCTCGTCGCCGACTGGGAGGCGAGGCTCGAGACAGACGGGCTCTGGGACGCCTTTCTCGTCGCCGCGAAGACGGCGCTCGGCCGCCCCTGGGACGTCGCGAAGAACGAGCAGCTCGCCGCCGATCACTTCTCCCACGCCCTCAGCGTCCTCGACCCCGAGCGCTACACCGAGCCGACGATCTGGTACGACCGGCACGCCGGCGACCGCTCCACGACGGGAACCTCCGTCGAGGAGGTCTCCCGCGACATCGCGGCGATGCTCGACCGACGGGCCCCGGGAAGGACTCTTTTTCTTGTAATCGACGAGGTGAGTCAGTACGTCCACCACGACGAGAACCGTATGCTCAAACTCCAGTCCTTCGTGTCGGATCTCGGGCAGCGGCTCAAGGGGCGC
>CALBDV010000430.1 GCA_937927565.1 uncultured Holophagales bacterium | reverse complement strand
GGCTACCTGTCCGTCAAGAAGGCGAAGATGGGGCACCTCCTCAAGCTGGTGTAGGCGGTGCGGCATCGGAACCGGAGGGCAGTCGACTGGCGGCTGGTGTTCGCATTGACGGTCTCATTCGTCGGAGCTGCCACCGAAGTGCTGGGTGGGACGGTACAGGTGGAACCGCGCGCAGGAAGAGGTCGATCGCTGTCTCCACACGGTCGGCCGGAACCGTCGGCGAGACACAACACCGCGTGCAGTGCGCGGCTAGCCACGCGGCAATCGGAGGCCATTGCGAACGGCCCGGACCCAATTCACCTCCCGGCAGCGGGCCAGGCAGACCAGGAGGCGAGTTCGGCCGTTCAGGCGGAGGTCTCGAAGGCGGAAGTCTCCGCAAGCGCTCGTCAGCTCAACGTCGGCGCGGGCGAGTCCGTCGCCGTGACGACGAGGCTGCCAACCCCAGCCGAGGAGACGCTCGAGATCCGAGACGAGAACGGAGTCACCGTCCGAACCCTCGTAGACGAGTGGCGACCCGCGGGTACGTACGTTGATTCTTGGGATGGAAAGGGCCCGAGTGGATCTCGGCTTCCCGATGGCCAATACAGGTGGGTGGCGATTCTCAGGACCGACGGCTGCCGCGTGGTGATCGACTACTCGGAGCAACGTGATGGCGATGCGGAGGTGCAGGCCCATCCGGAGTATCCACCGTGGAACGCCTTCGACAATCAACCCCTCCGCTTCTCCCACGTGTTCGATCGACCAGGCGAGATAGTCCTCGTTTTCGCGAGGGACACCTATGACGTACGACCGTCATGCGAGGCGCCTCGCTTCTTTTGTCGCTTCCTGGACGGGTACCAGCCGGGAGGGGTCTTTACCTACGAGTGGGCCGGGGTTGATGACAGCGGGGAGTACCGGGACGACATCAATGCGATCTTCGTGATCTCTCACCATGAGAATCTGTCGAAGAACGCAATCGTGGTTCATGGAGGTCGGCCCGTTGTCTCCGGCGTGCAGGTGAGTCCGGCGCTCTTCGGTCCAGGCGCCGGTTCGCAGGCGGTGCGCTTCACCCTGTCGAGCTTCCCAGGCGAGCAGGTCTCCGGGAGGGTAACTTGGACGAACCAGGAATCCCGTTCCGCCCTCAGGACCATCAGACTCGAGAGGGTTTCGCCCGGACCCTTCACAGTCGAGTGGGACGGGCGTGCAGACGGTGGCGAGCTCGTCGCACCTGGAAGGTACACGGTATCCGTCGTCGTGACGGATCGACACGGGCAGACCGCGAGCTCGGAGATACTGACGCGTGTGGAATACTGAGGGTGCCCAGGCGGCGGCCTCCTAATGAACGGCAGGGCCCTTGAAGACGGACCTGTGAATGAGGCGGACGGGGAGAGGGGCATGATGGACGAGCGAACTGGACTGGACCGCCGATCCCAAGGCCACACTCCGACCGACGCAGAGCTGGCGGAACGACAGGCGCTCTTCCGCAGCGGAGCCGCTCTATCGTCCTCCCGCCTAGCCAGCAGCGGAGTGACCCGCAGGGCATCCCTGAAGCGACGGTCGATTGGGGCTCCGGACGTTCTGAACGAAGCTCCTTCGTACAGCCAGCCGGCCTCGTTCTCGAGAGGTGTTCGAATCGACCTGCCTGGTGGGGTCGCTCACCTGATGATCTCGGGCACGGCGAGCGTCGGCGCCAGCGGAGAGACCCTGCACGCCGGGGATTTCGGTGCCCAGTGCTGGCGAGCCTACAGGAACCTCTCGCGCCTCCTCGAGAGCCAGGGGGCCACGTGGCATGACGTCGTGCGGTGCAACTGCTATCTGCGCGACATGGCGAGGGATTACGCGGCGTTCAATGAAGTGCGGACAGAGTTCTTCACGGCGCTGGGACTGGACCCCCTCCCCGCGTCCACGGCCACGGAAGCCCGACTCTGCCGAGACGATCTGTTGGTCGAGATTGACCTGCACGCAATTCTCGAGCGGGAGGTGGGCGATCAGGAACGCTGACGGGCACTGGCAGGTGTTGTCGATTCGCCACCTCGCTCGATCGCTTTCAGGCCTGATCGTCCTCGGTTCCGTCGCGGCACTCTCGTTTGGCGAGACCCCAACGGCTCCAGTCGTCATCACCGCGCCGTTGGACGGCGCGGTCTATCCCAGGGACTTCGCGGCGCCGACCTTTCGATGGAGAGGTTCTTCGACGGATGCCTCCTGGGAAGTACGGATCGATACTGCCGAGAGGTCTTTCTCCGCGCGGGTTGTCGGGAAGCCGGAATGGAAGCCGGGCGATTCGGAATGGGAGAGCGTTAAGCAGGCTTCGCTCGGGAAGTCGGCTCGTTTCTCCGCCCGCTTGCTCGCGTCGACACTGGAGCCCGGAAGGAACGACCCCGCGACGGTCACGTTCTCGACGTCGCCAGATCCCGTCGACGCGTCCGTGTTCTATCGGGAGGTTCCACTCCCGGTGAGCTTCGCGATGGACCACAAGGCGTCCATTCGGTGGAGAGTCGGCCGGGTGTCTGTCAAAGAGCCACCGAGAACGGTCCTTTCCGGGATGCGGACCTGCGCGAACTGCCACTCGTTTTCAGCCGACGGAAAGACGATTGCCATGGACCTCGACTTTGGGTCCGACAAGGGAGCGTACGCCGTCGCGACCGTCAGCAGGACGACCCGAATAGGACCTGATCAGATGATCACCTGGAACGACTTCCGTCGCCAGGACGGGGAAGGGACATTCGGCCTCCTCTCGACCATCTCTCCGGACGGACGGTTCGTCGTCAGCACCGTGAAAGAGACGATCTTCCTCAGCTTCCTGACCGACATGGACTGCTCGCAGCTCTTCTTCCCTACGAGGGGGATACTGGCGGTCTGGAATCGGGACACTAGGAAGTTCCATCTGCTCGAGGGCGCTGCGGATCCAGCGTACGTGCAGACGAATCCCGTCTTCGCGCCTGACGGGAGGACACTGGTATTCGCGCGAGTGTCGGTTCCGAAGATCCCCCGTCGTGGCGCGGTCGTCGATGCAGCTGTTGTGGCAGCGCTCACGCCCGACTTCGTCGAGGGGCGTCGGAACCTCCGTTTCGACCTGTGGCAAGTTCCGTTCAACGACGGGAGGGGCGGGGAGTCGACGCGAATCGCAGGAGCGGGAGAGAACGGACAGAGCAACTTCTTCCCGCGCTTCTCCCCGGACGGCAAGTGGCTGGTCTTCTGCCAAGCATCCAGCATGATGCTCAATCGGCCGGACAGCACTCTCTCTATCATGCCGGCCGGCGGTGGAACCCCGAGGCGGATGCGCTGTAACGCACTGGGACGGATGAACTCGTGGCACAGCTTCTCGCCGAATGGGCACTGGCTCGTGTTCGCTTCGAAGGCCGCAGGCCCCTTGACGCAGTTGTGGCTCACACACATCGACGAGAATGGCGAGGACACTGTGCCGGTGATGCTGGAGGGTTTCGTCGCAGACGGGATGGCTGGCAACATCCCCGAGTTCGTGAACTGGCAAACGGACGAGTTGCAGCAGATCAATGTGGCCGAGGAGATCACTGGCCCGTCGGGGACGCTCCCGAGGCGGCCGAACTGACCGAGGGAACCGGATCCGACGCGGGGCCAATACCCCAGCAACATTCCGCCCGAGGGCTGGAGCGTCCGGCGAGTCTGGGGACGCCCGGCAGGCCCTTGAGATCCGTTCCGCAACCCAGGTCCTTCTGAGAAAGACGACCTTAATTGGTCCTGATTAAGACAACCGATTGATCGTGTGCTAAATTGTCGAATCGACTAGATCGCTGAGACGCGACAGGAGCCGATAGGCTGGATCTCGGGGGGGCTTTAGCGTGCAATCAGACGGTGTATCCGGCGGAAGTCTGTCCATCCGATCCCGACGTTGGCCTGTTCGTTGGAGGGAGCGGAGGTCGGTCATTCCATTCGGAGGGACTCTCTGCATCCTCGCCCAGGTACTGGCCAGCTGCCTCACGGCATCGGCCATAGCGGCGCCGACCGGTGTTGAGCCCAACAGGTTGATCAAGGACGTTCGGGTGAAGCCGGCGACGTTCCTACCTGCGCTGGGAG
>CALBDV010000429.1 GCA_937927565.1 uncultured Holophagales bacterium | reverse complement strand
GGCTGCGACGTGGACCAGCCGAGAAACCTCGCGAAGTCGGTGACCGTCGAGTGATTCGCCGTCGAGTGAGGGCGCGGTCGGACATGATCGGGAGCACGAGATCGAGCCATGTCACTGCCACGGAGCCGGGGGGTCCGGGGGGCGGCGAACAGCGCCCCCCGGAGAGGCTCCGCGTCCCTTGTTGAACTCCCGCGACCACGATCTCCTCGAAGGCCTCAACCCGGAGCAGGCCGCCGCCGTCTCGGCCGGCCCGGGACCCCTCCTCGTCCTCGCCGGCGCCGGCTCGGGGAAGACGCGAGTCCTCACCCGCCGGATGGCGTGGCTCGTGGCCCACGGCACCGCCGAGGAGGCCCTCGTCGCGCTCACCTTCACGAACAAGGCCGCGGGGGAGATGAAGGAGCGCGTCGCGAACCTGCTCGGGTCGCGCCGGCCGCGCTCCTTCGTCGGCACGTTCCACTCCTTCGGCGTCCGCCTCCTCCGGCGCTTCGCGCCCGAGGCCGGCCTGACGAGCGGGTTCGTCGTCTTCGACGCCGACGACCAGGTCGCCGTCTTCCGGCACGCCCTGAAGGCGGCCGGGATCACCGACAAGACGCTGACGCCGAAAGCGGTCGCGTCGAAGATCTCCCGGGCCCGCAACGCGGGCTGGACCCGCGACGAGTACCCGCGCCGCTTCGGCGACTTCGTCGGGACACGACTCGCCGAGCTCCACGCGGCCTACGAGAAGGAGCTGAAGAAGGCGAACGCCGTCGACTTCGACGACCTCCTCGGCAAGTCGGCGAAGCTCCTCTCCGGGAACGCCGACGTCCTCGGCCTCCTCCGCAGGAGCGTCACGCAGCTCCTCGTCGACGAGTACCAGGACACGAACGGCGCGCAGGCCCAGATCGTGAGTCTCCTGGCCGGAGAAGCCCGGAACGTCTTCGCGGTCGGCGACGAGGACCAGTCGATCTACCGCTGGCGCGGGGCCGACGTCTCGAACATCCTCGAGTTCGAGCGCGACTTCCCGGGGGCGAGGACGATCCGGCTGGAGCGGAACTACCGTTCGACGGCGCCGATCCTCGAGGCGGCGGGGGCCGTCGTCGCCGAAAACCGCCGCCGTCTCGGCAAGACGCTGAAGGCGACGAAGCCGGGAGGCGAGCCGGTCACCCTCCTCGTGCTTTCGGAAGAGCGGGACGAGGCGCGCGAGGTCGTGGAGCGGATCGCGCGCCTGAAGTCCATCAAGCCTGGGGCGGAGGTCGCCGTCCTCTTCCGGACGAACGCGCAGTCGCGCCCCTTCGAGGACGAGCTCGTGAGGGCGCGCCTCCCCTATCTTCTCGTCGGCGGGACCCGTTTCTACGAGCGCGCCGAGGTGAAGGACGCCCTCGCCTACCTGCGGCTCCTGGGCAACCCCGACGACGACGTCTCCTTCCGGCGCGTCGTGAACGTCCCGGCACGCGGCGTCGGAACGACGACCCTCGAGGGGCTCGCGGCCGCGGCGGCCACGCGGGGGAGCTCCCTCTTCGCCGTCCTCTCGGCGCTCCCCGAAGGCCTGACGGAACGGGCGAAGAAGGCGCTCTCCGAGTTCCGCGACCTCGTCGGCTCCCTTCGCGAGACCTTCGCGAAGGAGGAGATCGGTGCCGGCGCCGCGGTGGCGGCGGTCCTGACGGGGACGGGTCTCCTGGCGCTCTACGAGGAATCGGACGACCCGCAGGACCAGGCCCGGAGGGAGAACCTCGACCAGCTCCTCGCCGCGGCGCGCGACCACGAGCGCGCCGGAGACGAGGACGAGGGAGACTCCTCGCTCGCCGGATTCCTCGACGCGGTCACCCTTCGCTCCGACGCCGACGACGTCGACGTCCGCAGGGGGATCGTCCTGATGACCCTCCACGCGGCCAAGGGGCTCGAGTTCGACGAGGTCTTCCTCGCGGGGATGGAGAACGGCTCGCTTCCGCACGCCTCCTCGCGCGACGACGACGACGAGCTGGAGGAAGAGCGCCGTCTCGCCTACGTCGGGATGACGCGCGCGAGGGAGAAGCTGACGCTCTCACGCGTCCTGCGCCGGATGGTCCACGGCGAGTGGATGAGCCGCGAGCCGTCGCCGTTTCTCGACGCGATCCCGGCGCGCGCTCTCGTCGTCGTCGACCGGACCTTCGGTGGAGGCGGCGGAAGGGAGATCCGCTTCGGGGCGCCCGGGCCCGGCGGTGGCCTCTTTCCGGACTACGAGGGGGAGTCGCAGGAGACGTTCGCGACGCCGCGTTCGGCGGCACGCCCGGGAGCCCGGCCCCAGCGTCCCGCGATCCCGCCGATGCGGCGGACTCCGCCACCGCCCACGGCGTCGGGCTTCCGGCGCGGCGCGCGCGTACGGCATCCGGAGTACGGCGTCGGCGTCGTCCTCCTCGTGGAGGGCTCCGGCGACCAGGAGAAGCTGACGGTCTATTTCGACCGCGCGGGACGGAAGAAGTTCGTCGCGCGCTACTCGCAGCTCACGCAGGCCTAGCGCGCGGCTTCCCAGGCACCGCGAGATCCGACGTTGGCGACGGGCCGGGGGTCCGGGGGGCGCGAGGACACAGCACCCGAGGAGCGCGCGTGGCCTGACACGTCGAAGGAGTCGGGGGTCCAGGGGGCGCAAGGCAACGCGGCCCCCGGCGGGCCGCGCCCCCCGGCGAGCGGTCAGCGTGGCGCCGGGGGCTCTTCGGGCGCCGCTTCGAGAAGCGCCGTCTCGCCATCGGCCCAGGCTCGCTCGGCCGCCAGAAGGACGCGCCACCGTCGCCGCGCGGCCGTCGACCCCGCCGTCGCTTTCTTCATCGCGGCGACGACGAGGACGCGGTACTCGAGGAGACGCGCCGTCCGGAGCTCGCGGGGCTGGCGCTCGAGGAACGCGAGACGCGCGAGCGACGCGTCGCGCGCGCGGGGAAGAACGAGCGGCTCGGCGAGCCATTCGCCGAACTCGCGCCGGCCCGCGGGCGTCAGCCGGTACTCGCGTCGCGGTGGTCCCTTTTCCGACCGGCGGCGTTTCATCGCGACGAAGCCGCCGCGCAGGAGACGACGGAGCGCGGGATAGATCTGCGTCAGCTCGGCGTCCCATCCGAGAGAAGGATCTCGCTCCATCCGGTTCTTGAGGTCCCAGCCGCTGGCCGGACCGCGCGAGAGGAGCCCGAGAAGGACGTGAGGGAGCGACACGGGAATAGTATAAAAGTCTTTCCATACCGAGGTGCAAAACGCGGACGAGTGGCTGTGGAATACGAAGGCGGCCGCCGGAGCTCGTCCGGCGGCCGCCTGAAAAAAAAGAAAGGGGGCCCGTTCGGCCCCCGTATCCCGGAAATACTTGAATTATATGGAGTTAGACCGGAAAGCCTACTTCTTGGCCTTCTTCGCGGCGGGCTTCTTCGCGGCCTTCTTCGCGGCCTTCTTCGCAGCCTTCTTCGTTGCCATAGTCTGTCACCTCCTCTAGGCAGTTTCGATTGACAGACCCGGAAATCGCGTGCTACGTTGATCTTCCCTCGAAGGACGGGGCCCGCGACCTACGAACCTGCCGACTGCCTCTTATTTCCTTGTCCTATCCGGAGTCGCTCGTTTCCAGGGTTCAGGTTTTCCCGTTTGCCGATGAAGTGACTGCCATCGCTTCATCGGTTTTTGTTTTCTGTCCCGAGCGAAATTGTAGAGGAACGCGAAAGGGATGCAAGAACTTTTTTCTTGACGCGCGAGATTTTTCTTACCTGCTGGTCGCCGGTCTCGCGAACGCCCCTGCCGAGGTGCCGCCATCGTCTCCTCTCGCGTCGCGTCGTGCCTTGCGGGTAGCATCGCGCGCGATGACGAACGCCTCCGTCCCTCCTCTCGTTCTCGCCCACTCTCCCGACTCCGACGACGCGTTCATGTTCTACGGCCTGCGCGCCGAGGCGGTCGACACGGAGGGCCTCGTCTTCCGCCACGAGCTCGCCGACATCGAGACGCTGAACGCGCGCGCCCTCTCCGGCGACCTCGCGATCACGGCAATCTCGTTCCACGCCTACGCCTACCTCGCTCACTCCTACCTCCTCCTCCCGCACGGCGCTTCTTTCGGCGACGGCTACGGGCCGTGCGTCATCGCGCGGGAATCCGCCGACGCGCCGTCGACGCTCGGCGCTCTCGACGGCCGGCGCGTCGCGATTCCCGGCGCCCTCACCACGGCGGCGCTCGCGCTTCGCATGCGCGTGCCGGGCGCGATCCCCGTCGTGATCCCGTTCGACCGCGTCGGCGAAGCGGTCGAGGCGCGCGAGGTCGACGCGGGCGTCGTGATCCACGAAGGGCAGCTGACGTGGAAGGAGGAGGGGTTCCGCCTCCTCGCCGACCTCGGCGCTCTCTGGAAGGAGGAGACGGGGCTCCCCCTCCCGCTCGGCGGGAACGCGGTGCGCCGCGACCTCGGCGCGGAGATGATCGGAAAGGTCTCCCGCGCGCTCGGCCGTTCCATCGAGTACTCCCTCGCCCACCGCGAAGAGGCCCTGACCGACGCGATGCGTTTCGCGCGAGGTCTCCCGCGCGAGAAGGCCGACCGTTTCGTCGGGATGTACGTGAACGAATGGACGAGGGCCTACGGCGAGAAGGGGAGGGAGGCCGTCCGCCTCCTGCTCGACCGCGCGTTCGCGTGCGGCGCGATCCCGGCGCGCGTCACTCCCGAGTGGGTCGAGGCGGAATGAGCCTCGAGAGGTTCACGCGGGCCTCGGCCCTGCGCACGGCGCTCCTCCTGCTCCTCGGGACGTACACGGGGGCGCTCGGTTTCTTCGCGGGGACGGCGGGGACCGTCCTGACGGAGTCCCCCTCGCGCCACGCGGGAGGAGCCGTCAACCGGGCCCTCCTCGACGTCCTCGACCTCACGTCCTACGCCGCGGCGGCGCTGGCGTTCCTCCTCGTCCTGCTTCTCGACCGGGTCGAACCGCTCACGAAGGTCCAGAAGGGGCTCGCGCTCAGGCTCCTGGCGGTCATCGCGGCGGCGGCGTTCGCGTCGCACGAGGTGATCACGCCGCAGATGATCGCCCTGCGCGAACGGCTCCCGGCGCTCGTCGAGCTCCTCCCCCAGGCGGACCCGGGGAGAAGGGAGTGGGGCCGGCTCCACGCGTTCTCCTCGATCGTCCTCCTCGTGAGGCTTCTCGCGTCGACGGTGCTCTTCGTCCTCGTCTCGCGAAAGCCGCGGAGGACGATCGCGGTGGTGGCGAACGCCACCGCGTCCACGGACCGGCCCGATCCGGCGAACCCGACGGCCGCCTGAGAGATCGCGCCGGGGCCGGCCCCTTCAGGCGGCCTTGGCCCCTTTCTTCGGGCGGAGGGCGTCGAGGCGCCGGCGAAGCGCGTCGTTGTCGGGCTCGAGCTCGGAGGCGCGCGCGAACGCCGAAGCCGCTCCGTTCCGGTCGCCCGAGGCGGCGAGCGCCTCCCCGAGGGCCGCGTGGGCCTTCGCGTCGCCCCCCTCCGAGATGTCGACGGCACGCCGGGCGCTCGCGAGCGCCCCCGGAACGTCCTTCAGAACGAGGAGGAGGGTGGAGGCTCGCGCGAGGAGACCCGGGTCGTTCGACGCCGGGCCGAGCGCGGCGTCGAGGGTCTTTCGCGCCTCGTCGTTCTGGCCGGCGAAGGCGAGCGCTTCGGCGAGCGCGAACTGCCGGGAGACGCGGGCCCAGCCGCCGCCCCCCGACTTCTCACCCACGGCGACGGCCTTTCGTGCCGCGGCGACGGCCGCCTCGGGCTTCTTCGCCGCCCTCTCCGCGGACGCGAGCGCGCCGTAGAGGTCGGCCGAGAAGGGCGAATCCTCGGGGAGACCCTTCAGGCCGGCGAGCGCGGAGGCCCGGGCCGCCTTCGCGTCGCCCCGACGCGTCTGCTCGCGTGAAGCCGCGAGGCGGAGGATCACCACCCGCGGGTCGGCGGAGAGGCGCGGCGCGAGAGACTCGATCAGGTCGAGCGTCTCCGCGGAGAGCTTCTCGGCTCCGTCCTCGAGGCTGACGAGATAGAGAAACGTCTCGCGGGCTCCGTCCTCGAGGAGATCGGGGTCCTCCTCCACGGCGCGCCGCGCGATCAGCGCGAGACGCGCGAGGTCGTTCCGCTGGGCGAGCTGCGCCGCGATGCTGCCGGCGAGGGCGGGGTCCCACGAGCTCGAGAGCTTCCTGATCGCCTCGCCCAGGCGCGTGTTTCCGGAGAGGATCGACTCGGCGGCCTTGATGAAGTCCGCGGGAGGAAAGACGCCGGAGATCCGGTCCAGCTCGTTCCCGGACGCGTCGAGGAAGAGGATGGTCGGGAAGGCGCG
This sequence comes from uncultured Holophagales bacterium, assembly GCA_937927565.1. Classification (GTDB taxonomy): domain Bacteria; phylum Acidobacteriota; class Thermoanaerobaculia; order UBA5066; family UBA5066; genus UBA5066. The sequence continues at coordinate 5,836 of CALBDV010000429.1, read as the reverse complement.
GACGGCGTAGCGCTGCGCCACGCGCCGCCCCTCCCCCTTCTCCGCGTCCACCTTCGCGGCGACGACGTTCTTCCTGGCCCACGCGCCGACGGTCGGGTCGGCGAAGGTCATCCGGTCGAGCTGCTTGCACGGACCGCACCAGACCGCGTAGGCGTCGAGCATGACGGGCTTCTTCTCGGTCCGCGCGCGACGCAGCACCTCGGCGAACGGAGTCCCTTCGGAGAAGACGATGCCCTGTGCGTCGGCCCCCCCGGCGGGTGGGACGGTGGCCGCGAAGGCGAGGGCCGCGAGGAGGGCAAAACGGCGCATGGGGCGGGATGTAAGCACGGTCCGTTCCCGGGGGTCAAACACTCCGGCCGCGCGACGGAGTCCCGACCCTCTCAGAACGCGGGCCTGAGCGGGTGGGGCGGGACGGCGTCGGGCTCTCCGGGGTAGCTCACCGATTCGAGGAAGAGCCCGGAGGGCGGTACGGTGAGCCGTGCCGGATCGCCGGTGCGCTCCACGAAGAGCCGGGCGACCTGCGCTTCGGTCATCCGGCCGGTGCCGACCTCGATGAGGACGCCGACGACGCGCCGCACCATCTTCCAGAGGAAGTGCGAGGCGGAAAACCGGACGAGGACGAGGCCGTCGGCTTCGGGCGGTACCGTCACCTCCACGCGATCGACGACGACGATCGTCGAGTCGTGCCCTTCCGGGTTCTCGCAGTAGCTCTTGAAGTCGTGGCGTCCCGCGAAGAGCCGGGCGGCATGCTCCATTGCACCGACGTCGAGCGAGTCCTTCACCCAGTAGACGAAGGGCTTCCCGAATCCGGTCCGCTGCCGTGAGATGCGGTAGCGGTAGACGCGCTTCACGGCGTCGTGCCTCGCGTGGAACGTGGGCGCGGCAGCGGCGAGGGCGACGAGGTTCACGTCGGACGGGAGGAGGTCGTTCCAGCGCTTCAGTGCGTCCGCGGGGTCGGAGACGCGCGCGCGGGGCGGCAGGTGGATGGAGGCGACCTGTCCGAACGCGTGGACACCCGCGTCGGTCCGGCCCGCGCCGTGGACCCTCACGCCCGCGCCCCAGAGCTCGTGGGCAGCGGCCAGGAGCGTCCCCTGGACGGTGCGCGCGTTGATCTGGGCCTGCCAGCCGCGGTAGCGCCCGCCGTCGTACTCGATCGTGGCACGCAGGACGGCGCCGGCGGGGGCGGAGGTTCTCGAGGGGGTGCGATTCGGGATCACGCTTCCATTGTCGCAGGGTGACCGCCCCGGCTCTATGATCTTGGCGAGCCTCATGAAAGGGCGCCGGGCGATCCACCTCTCCATCGAGGCGGACTTTCCTTCTGTCCGCCTCCTCGCGGCCGCGTGTCACGGCGTCCTCGCCGAGTGGGGCGTCGCCCCCGAGCGGCGATCCCTTCTCGAGCTCGCCGTCGTCGAGGCGGCGACGAACGTCGTGCGTCACGCCTACGGCGGCCGCGGCGGCCGCGTCGAGGTCGAGCTGGCCCGCGAGGGGAAGGCGATCGCGCTCTCCGTCCTCGACTCCGGAGCCTCCTTCGACCCGACGCTCGTCCCTCCGCCCCGCGAGCCCGACCCGGACGACCCCTCGACCTGGCCCGAGGGCGGGATGGGACTCCCGATCATCCGCGCGGCCTGCGACGAGCTGCACTACACCTCAGACGGCGGGAAGAACCGGCTCACTCTCCACCTGGTCGCGGAGGAGCTCGAGGTCCCGTGACGGAGGCCGGGCGACCCTTCACGGCGGCCGCTGTCCCCGCGGTCGAGCGGCACTGCCGCGAGACGCTCGCGGCGATCCTCTCGCGTCTTTCGGACACTGCCGGGGAAACGCTCGCCGGCGCGGCGCTGGGCGGGGCGCTCGGGCGTGGCGAGGCCCCGACGACGGTCGACGCCGCGGGCGCGTTCGTCACCGTCGCTCCCTTCGAGCTCTTCGTCGTTCTTCGGACGACGCCCGGGCGAGCCGCGTCTCTCACCCCTCACCTCGCGCGGGACCTCGCCGCCACGGCGCGCCCTCGCCACGCGACCGTCCGTCTGGCCACGGCCTCGCTCTCGGCGCTGGCGCACCTGCCGCCGACCCTCGAGTCGATCGAGTGCGCCGCGGCGGGGCGGGTCGTCTCGGGCCCCCCCGACCTCCTCGAGCCCCTCTCGTCGCTGGCGGATGCGCAGCCGGCGGCGGGCGAGGCCCTCCAGCTCCTGGTCCGGCGCGGCGCGGCATTTCTCGCAGCCGAGCGCTCGCTCTCGCGCCGCGCCGCCGGTCGTGGCGCCGTCCTCGCCGGGCAGGCGGCGATCCGGGCGGTGGACCTCGCGCTCGGCACGGCGCTCCTCGTCTCTGCCGGCCGATTCCGGCCGACCGAGGACACGCGTGCCGCGGAGCTTCGGCTCCTCGCGGCCCCGGTCGACGCAGGGGCCGCGCCGGAGGGTTGCCACCTCGGAATGACGCGGACGCGTTTTCGCGACATCGTCGAACGGCACCGCGAAGCGTTCGGAGCCGCGCGCGGCGTCGACCTGCCGGAGACGCTCGCCGAAGTGCGCACGCAGGCGGGGCGGGTCTCGGACCGGTTCCTCGAGGTCCTTCGCCTTCTGGAGGAGCAGCGGCTCGAGCGGACCCTGCCGTCGTGGACCGACTACCTGCGAGCCCTCGCCGCCCGTCACGGCGCCTCCACGGGGCCGGGCCTCTTCGGCGCCCGTCACGGAGACGAGCTCCCCGGGCGGCGCGCCGTGCGCGACTGGCCGCTGGCCGAGCGCCTCGCACCGGCGCTCGCGACCCTCCTCGACTGGGACCCGGGAGATCTGCCGATCGCGCCGGTCCTGCTCGATCTGCCCGACGACGCCCCGCGCGAGACTCTCGTGGCGCGCCTCGCGACGCTGGCCGGCGGCGCCTGAGTCGCCGAGATGTCCGAAGAGCGGGCCGTATACTCCGCCGCCGTGACGTCCGTGACCGAGATGGCGGACGACCCGGGGGCGTCCGGGCGCCTCCTGTTCGTTCTGGCCTTCTTTGCGGGCCTCCTCCTCAGGCTTCTGAACCTGGGCTCCCCTGATCTATTCGGTCCCGACGAGGGGGCCTGGGCGGTGGGGGCCCGCAACCTCGTGGAGGGGGGGCTTCCCCAGCTCCTCGCGCTCTCCGCGACACCGCTCGGTGACGCGAGCGGGATGCCGGTCTTCTTCCCCGCGATCCTGGCGCTGATGGTGAAGACGTTCGGCGCCTACGAATGGGCGATCCGACTTCCGTCCGTCTTCGCGGGCCTCCTCGCTGCCTTCGTCCTCGAGAGAATCGTCAGGCGGGGTTACGGCCAGCCGGCCGGGCATATCGCGGGCGCCTTCGCCGTCCTCGCGCCGCCGCTCGTCCTGGCGAGCCGGGCGTCGACGGTCGAGCCGATGCTGACCCTCCTGGGTCTGGGCGGGGTGATCTTCGGCCTCCGGGCCTTCGAGGAGGACAGCCCGGGCGAGGCGCCCCTTGCGGGCATCCTGTTCGGCCTCGGCTTCCTGACGAAGGGCTACGCCGTCGGCCTTTTCATTCTCCCGCTCCTCGTCGCTCTTCTCTTCCGGCCGCGCCTCTTCGCCCTCGGGCGTACGAAGAGGACGCTCGCCCTCCTGACGGGCTCCTTCGTCCTGACGGCGGGGCTGCAGTTCCTCCTGGTCGCCCTCCTCCGTCCCGAGACGATGGCGGCGCATCTGGCGCGTGCGTTCGGGAGCGCCCCGGAAGCGCTGCGTCAGCTGACCGACGTCGCTCTCGTGAGCGCCGACCTCCGGCTGATCGTCAAGACGCTCTTCGTCCTTCTTCCTCTCGTCGGCGTCGGGATCGCCTACCTGACCCGGCCGCTCGGGGAAGAGGAGATCGTCTCCGGCGCGACGGGCGGCGACCGGCGCCTCTCCCACATGGCCCTCTGGTGCGCGTACGGCGTCGAGCTCGTCGTCCTCGTCGCGGTGGCGGGCTCGCTCGAGCTCTCCTCCACGCCGGTCCTTCCCGCCCTCTCGGCTCTCGCCGGACTCGGCGGAGCGGCCCTTCTCACGCACCCGCGCTCCGCGATCCGGGCCCGCTTCGAGATGGTCGTGACGATTGCGTCGGGAGCGTTCGTCCTCCTGCTCGCCGCGCTCCTGGTCGCCACCTCGAACGAACCGCTCTTCAATGGGTGGGCGGCGGCCCCCCTGACGGCCGCCGGCGCTTTCGTGGCGATCGTCCTCTGCACCGCCGGGGCCGCGTGGCTCGCCTCGGGGGACGCGACCCGCCGGTTCGGACGGCGCGTCGGACTCGTCTTCCTCTCGGCCCTCCTCGTCTCGGAGGGTCTCGAGGCGGCCCGAACGATCCGTCACGACCTCCTCGCCCATCGCACGGGGGCGAGGGCTCTCGCCGATCAGGTCGCGCCCGCGCTCCTTCCGCTTCCGCCGCGAGCCGTCACGTTCCGGGCGCCCGAGCCCGACGCCCTCGCCTTCCGCCTCTTCCGCACCGGCATCACCTGGTCCGACCGCCCGACCGTCGATCGGGTCGCCGAGGAGGCCCGGCTCGGCACGACGGTCGTCTGGGCCTACCGCGAGAAGTCGTTCGACGTGGCCGCCGCACCGGCGCCTCTCGTCCGCGCCTGGCTGATCGTGAATACGCGAGAGGTGACCGCGGAGGTCGATGCCCGCGCGGGGAGGCCGACGGGCCTTCGCGTCTTCGTCGCGGCCCCTCCCTCATAATCGACGGCCCATGACGACCGTTCTCTTTGCGGACCGCGACGGGCATGCCCTCGGCCCCCTCGCGGAGAAGACCGTCCCCGCCCTCCTGCCGCTGCGTGGCGCCCCGATCCTCGAAAGAGCCCTCGAGTCCCTCGTGTCGGCCGGTATCCGGTCGGCCCTCGTCGTCGTCGGGCCGCGTGCCGTCGAGGTCGAGAAGCGCTTCGGAAAGGGGATCCGCTGGGGAATCGCCCTCGAATACGTCCGGCGCGAGGAGGACGAGTCGACGGGCGCCGTCCTCCGCCGCCTCGAGCACAGGCTCGACGGAGACACGTTCGTCCTGCGCGGCGACGCGGCCGTCGAGGGAGCCTTCGGGGAGTTCGTGGGTCGGGCGTCCCGCCGCGGCGAACCGGTGGTTGCGGCCGTTTCCGGGGAGCGCCTCCTCGGAATGTGGCGTATCCGCCCGGAGGCGCTGAAGAAGACCGAGCTGCCTCGCGACCCCGCGGACGCCGACTGGATCCTCGACAGGGGGCACACCCCCCTCGACGTCGACCTCGACATGGCACCCCTCGACGGCCTTCCCCGATGGTGCGCGCTCGACCGCGCCGAGGGGAAGCCCATCCTCTCTCCCCGCGCGATCGTGGCGGGTTCCGCGAAGCTCACCGGCGGGACGACGGTCGCGGAGGAGGCGGTCGTCCTCGGAAAGGCCACGCTCGACGGCGTGTCGGTCCTGCCGCGAACCGCCATTCCCGAGGGGGTCTCGCTCTCCGCCGCCGTCGTCTCGCAGAACCTCGTCGTCGACCCGGCGACGGGTGCGACGTCGCTCCTGACGGACCTCCTTCCTCCCCCCCGCGCGCCGCGCGGAGCGGGGCTCGGGAGCCGGCTTGCCGGTCTCGTCCTCTTCCTCCTCTCTCTCCCTCTCTGGCCCGTCGCCCTCGTCTGGTCGCTCGTCGCCAACGCGGGGCACGCGAGAAGGCCCTTCTCGTTCGCCGGAAACGGCGCGAAGCCGGGCACCCGGGAGCCGGTCCAGACATTTCGTTTCGAGACCGCAATCCCGGTCTTTCGCGACCTCCCCCTGCTCCTCTCCGTTCTCCGGGGGTCGCTCGCGCTCACGGGCGTCGCGCCACTGCCCCCCGATGAAGAGTCGAACGCGAGCGCGCCCTGGACGGCCGCTCGTCGCGAAGCCCCCGTGG
>CALBDV010000428.1 GCA_937927565.1 uncultured Holophagales bacterium | reverse complement strand
ACAACGCCGCGGAGCGCATCATGGTAGAACCAATCCTGTACTCCGCCACCGACCAGCACCCAGATTCTCTTCCCAAGCTCACCGGACTGCCCCGAGAGGAACCGATGGCGTTCCGATACCATTCTTCACCTCGTCGAACTTTCTGGGGCTTTTACCACGGTGTCTCTGGTATTAGTGCCAATCCCCGACGGGCGAGCCCGCTCCGCAGCGATTCGAGCGTCCCGCGAGGAGGAATCCCAACGACGACGACGTCCCCCTGCATCCCTAGACGGATCTCGAGCCGGCTTCCTCTGACCCCGCTCGCCCGATCCTCGGAAATGGCGTCGCTGAGGATGAGGATTCGCTGGTTCGAGGAGCCCTTGAATGCGACTGGCGTGGCGGCCTCCCACTCGAAAGGGCCGTCAACGAGAACGTCTGTCGCGGCCAAGAGGCGGAGCATGTCGGCACCTTCGTCGAGGAGATCCTCGAGGCGTCGTCCCGTGTAGACCCACGTGTTCCAGCCCCTTCTCTTCGAAGCCTCGAGTAGCCGGGCCACGGCGGCGGGCTGCTCGGTCGGTTCTCCACCGCTGACGGTAAGACCTTCGTCGTCACGGCAGACCTCGAGGATCTGTTCAAACAGGTCCTCAGGCCGAACGAGCCGTCCGCCTTTGTGGCTCCAGATTTCGGGAGCGATACATCCGCGGCACTGAAGCTTGCAACCCTGGACCCAGACGACGGTCCGTCGGCCAGGGCCGAGAACGTCCTCGACATTGCACATCCATTCGCGCACCCGGAGGACGACATCGCCTGCCGTCGTCCCGGCCAGCGCTTCAACCATCCTTACCCGCCTCGGTGCCACGCAGTTTCTTGAACCGTGCGTAGTCGAACTTTAATCTGATGGTCGTTCGCCGATTCAGGGCACGGCAGGCCTCCGGGTCCTCCCGCACACCCGGGTCGCAGAGCTGGTCGGAGTCCGCTCTTCCCCAGCACGAGAGGTTCAGAGAGGTTGCGTCTCCGTCCCTATCAAGCCTGTCGAGTTCCTTCCTGAGCTCGTAGAGAACGGCACTTGCCCGCTGAGCACTGAGATTCCAGTTAAAACGAAAACGCTCACGCTGGTCGACGACGCGTGCCTCCGTCGCGTCTGTGTGCCCTTCGACACCGAC
>CALBDV010000427.1 GCA_937927565.1 uncultured Holophagales bacterium | reverse complement strand
GCTTCTGGCGGCCCGCGACGCCCATCACCTGCGGCTGCCAGCGGTAGTTGAGGTACGGCTGCATCGCCTCGCCGAGGACCGGCCCGGTGCCGGGCGCGAGGAGGCTTCCCTCCGCGCCGTCGCCCGCGAGGCCGAGGAGCGTCACGCGAATCTGGCGGAGGCTGACCGGGTCGGAGCGCGTCCCCGGCGCGATGCCGTTGCCGGCGACGACGAGCGGGACGCGCATCACGCCCTGGTAGAGGAGGTTCCCGTGCAGCATCTCGCCGTGTTCGCCGCGCCCCTCGCCGTGGTCGGCGGCGACGACGATCCCCGCCCCGCGTCCTCCCGGCGCCGCCTCGAACGCAGCGAGCAGCCGCCCGAGGTCGTGGTCCATCGCCGCGACCTCACCCTGGTAGGGGTCCGCCGGGAACCGGCTGCGGAACGGCTCCGGCGGCTCGTACGGCTCGTGCGGGTCGTAGTAGTGGACCCAGAGGAAGCGCGGCCGGGTGCCGGCCGTCGCGAGCCAGGCGAGGGCGCGGTCGGTCGTCTCCCGGGAGCTGCGCTCGGACTTGCCGCTGCCGAAGTCGTCGTCGTAGAGGTCGAAGCCCCGGGCGAGGCCGAACGGGCTCTTGAGCGGGAACCCCGAGACGAAGGCGGCCGTGGCGTAGCCGAGCTCGCGCAGGCGCTCGGCGACGAGAGGGACGCGATCGGAAAGACGGCGCCCGTTCTCGTGGACGCCGTGCTCTCCTGCGTAGAGCCCCGAGAGCATCGAGGCGTGCGACGGCAGCGTCGTCGGCGCGGTCGCGTAGGCCTGGGTGAAGCGCACGCCGCGCGCGACGAGCGCGGCGAAGGCGGGCGTCGCCGCGGCGTCGGCCTCGGGCGCCAGCGCGTCGGCTCGCGTGGTGTCGAGCGTGACGAGGAGGAGAGACGGGCGCGCGGGTGGCGGTTCGACGCGCTCGGCCTGGCGCGCGCAGGCGGCGGCGATCGCCAGCGTCCCGGTGACGGCGATTCGACGAAAGAAGGGGCCGCCGAGGGTCATGAGGCCCGGAAGTGTAGTCGACCGCGAAGCCCGATCCCGGACAATGACCTGGTGGAGAAGCGCGAAGCTGCCGGGGAGTTCCGGAGGAGCGGGGCGGAAGGCGGGTCGCCGCCGTTTCGTCGCGGCGGGGCTGACGGAATCGTCCGAGTATGAAGCCCGCGGCTCCGGCGTCTCCCGCGTCCCCGCCCGGTCTCTCGCTCTCCCTGCCGGGCCGGGAGAAGCCCTACGTCATGGCGCATCGCGGGAACCGGGTCGCCTGCCCGGAGAACACGCTCGCCTCCTTTCGGCGGGCGCTGGAGGACGGGGCCGACATCCTCGAGACGGACCTCCACCTCTCCTCCGACGGCACCTTCGTCTGCATCCACGACGGCACGCTCGAACGGACGACGGACGGGCGCGGCGCGGTCGAGGCCCGCACGCTCCCGGAGCTGAAGGCGCTCTCGGCCTCCTGTGGGCGGCCGGAGTTCGCCGCGGAGCGAATCCCGGCGCTCGCCGAGATCGCCGCCCTCCTGCCTCACGACCGCGGGCTCGCTCTCGAGCTGAAGAGCGACCGCTTCCTCGACCCGGAAGCGGGGCGGCGGCTCGGCGAGGAGCTGGCCGGTCTCGGCGTCCTCGAGCGAAGCGTCGTCCTCTCCTTCTCCCGGGCCCGGCTCGAGGCGACGCGGCTCGGGGCGCCCGGGCTGCCGATGGGCTGGATCACGCTGAAGGAGGCCCGGCCGGTGCGGGGCCCGGAGCTTCTCGGCCCCTTCTGGCCGCTCCTCCTCGTCAACCCCTTCTACGTCGCCCTCGCCCACCGGCGCGGGCAGGCCGTGGCGCCTCTCGACCCATCCCCCGACGGCCGCCTCCGGCTCTACCGGCTCCTCGGATGCGACGCCGTCCTCACCGACGACCCGGAGGCGACCGTCCGGAAACTCGGCAGGGCCCCGGTCCGTGCCAGAAGCTGACGCCGGAAGCCCGCGGCGAGATAATCCGCGTCCCGGCAATCCCGGATGGAGGATTCCACTTGAAGAATACGTTCCGAATCACCGTCGTCCTCGTGGCGGCCCTCTGCGCCGCGCTCCCCCTCGCCGCCGACGAGGGGATGTGGATGCCGCAGCAGATCCCCGACCTCGCCCCCCGCCTGAAGGAGCTCGGCTTCACGGGCGACGCGAAGATCTGGGCCGACCTGACCGGATTCCCGATGAACGCGGTCATCTCGCTGGGCGGCTGCAGCGCCTCGTTCATCTCCCCCGACGGCCTCATCGCGACGAACCACCACTGCGTCCAGGGCTCTCTCCAGTACAACTCGACCCCCGAGAAGAACCTCATCGTCGACGGCTACCTCGCGCGGACGCGCGAGGAGGAGCTCTCGAACGGGCCCGGCTCCCGCGTCTGGGTGACGGTCGCCGTGAAGGAGGTCACCGCCGAGGTCACGGGGAAGATCGACCCGAAGATCACCGATCGCCTGCGCTACGAGGTCATCGAGAGACGGATCAAGGAGCGGACCGCGGCCTGCGAGAAGGACGGCCTCCGCTGCCGGATCGCCTCCTTCTTCGAGGGGCTTCGCTACTTCGAGATCGCCCAGCTCGAGATCAACGACGTCCGCCTCGTCTACGCCCCCCCGCAGGGGATCGGCAACTACGGCGGCGAGGCCGACAACTGGCAGTGGCCCCGCCACACGGGCGACTTCTCGTTCTACCGCGCCTACGTCGGCAAGGACGGCAAGCCCGCCGCGTACTCGAAGGAGAACGTCCCGTACAAGCCGAAGCACTTCCTGAAGGTCTCGCCGAAGGGGGCGAGCCCGGGCGAGCTGATCTTCGTCGCCGGGTACCCCGGCCGGACGCAGCGCCACGAGACCTACGCCGAGGTGAAGGAGCGGACGGACTGGGCCCTCCCGCGCTACGTGCGCCGCAACCGGGAAATGATCGCGATCCTCGAGGCGACGACGAAGGGGCAGAAGGAGCTCGAGATCAAGGCCGAGCCGCGGATGCGCGGGCTCCTGAACGGGATGAAGAAGAACGAGGGAGTCCTCGAGGGGCTCCTCAAGGGCGGGATCCTGGCCCGGAAGGAGGCCCAGCAGAAGGAGCTGGATGCCTGGATCGCGGCCGACCCGCAGCGGATGAAGGAGTACGGTGACGTCCTCGCGGCCCTTGGCGCGATGCAGGCGGAGGCCGAGAAGACGCGCGAGCGCGACGCCGTCCTCGGCGGGGCCTACATGGGCTCCACGCTCCTCTCCACCGCGAACCAGCTGTACCGCCTCTCCCTCGAGCGCCCGAAGAAGGACCTCGACCGCGACCCGGCGTTCCAGGAGCGGAACTGGACGCGGACGAAGGAAGGCCTCGAGCGGATGCAGCGGACGTACGACAACCGGCTCGACCGGCCGATGCTCCGATACGCCCTCCTCGAAGCGGCGGCGCTTCCTGCCGGGCAGCGGATCGCGCCGCTCGACACGCTCGTCGGCTTCGCTCCGGGAATGTCGAAGGACGACGCGGCGAAGAAGGCGGACGCCTACCTCGACGCCCTGTACGCCGGGACGAAGATCCCCGAGAAGGACTTCCGTCTCGGTCTCTTCGACAGGTCGACGAAGGAGATCCTCGCCACCAACGACACGGCGATCCAGCTGGCGGTCGCCCTCCACCCCATGATGGAGGCGAGTCGCGAGCGGGAGAAGGCGAACGAAGGGAAGCGCACGCGTCTCCGTCCGCAGTACATGCGGGCTCTCCTCGCGCAGCGCGGCGGTCTCGTGGCCCCCGACGCGAACTCGACCCTCCGCGTCACGTTCGGCCGCGTCATGGGCGTCGACCCGCGCGACGGGATGCGCT
>CALBDV010000426.1 GCA_937927565.1 uncultured Holophagales bacterium | reverse complement strand
TCTTGAGAAAGCTCTCCTCGTGATGCCCACGGCGTATCTTTCCCGGCTGTTCAGGCTGCTCGAGCCGCATCGACATCGGGGGGACGTGCGTGGCGCGGCCGAGGCGCTCGTTCACTCGCCTCTGGCTTCGCCGATCGAGACGCTCAGCCGGTACGCGGACCTCTTTGTTGAAGCGGCGAGAATCGCCCCTGTTTCGGGTTGCGGTCATTTGCTCCGCCTGTTTCGTGAGGAACCAGATGGCCTGCTCGCACTCCTGGGTCGGCAAGAGTCCTGGGGCATCCTCGGATTCTTGAGAGAGTCCCTCGCCGATGATGAAGCGAGGCCCGCGGCGCTTCAGGCCCTAGTCGAAGCCAGTCTTGTCGATTCTGACGGCGTAATGAAGGGGCGTCCCGTACAAGGGCGCTTTCTCCTGCCTTACTGGACGCGGCTCACGTGGGATGCGCTTTCCGTGCCGCTTCCGGATCGACTGGGGTTCGTCCGGGATCTCGCGGACGCAGGTGACGTGGGGAGACGTCGCCTCGCCATCCGCTGCTGCGAGGCTGCGCTGACGCTGCAGCCCTTTGACATCATCGGCTCCTCCGATCGCTTGGGACGCCCGTCGGGATCCGGCCGAGTCGTGTCCTTCAATGAGGTGCGGGAGTACTACTCGGCGGTCGTGGAAATTCTGCGAAGACTCCTCGCGGACACTGAGGTATCGGTGCCGGACGCAGCTCGGCAGGCGCTGGAGGGCGGGCTCCGTGGACTTCTTTGGATCAGGGTGCTGCCCGAGGTCATCGAGAAAGTGCTCGATGCCCTCTCGCCGGTCAAAGATGATCCGTCCCTCTCTACCCGGCTCCAGGGTCGACTGCGTTCGGAAGCCGAGGCCCTCCGAGACGCAGCGGTCACGGAAGAGTGGAAGGCGCCGGTCTTGCAGCTACTCGAAGACCACCTGGCGAGACTCGACCCGCCGGGAGGATTCCCAGAGTTCGCGACGGAAGTTCGGTTCGTGTTCGGTCAACCGCCTCACAAGGAGGCGATGACTCTCTGGGACTGGATCCCAGGGCCAAATCCGGATGCCGAAGCGGCGGAGAGCGTTTCTCGCCGGCGAGCCCTCAATGCGGTGAAGCGAGCCCTCGCCGAGCCGGCGCTGTTGACGGACGAACTGCACCGTTTTCTCGAATCGGAGGAGTCGCGGTTTGGATGGCTGTTCTGGCGGCTGGCCGGGGTGCTGGATTCCGAGGAACGTGCTCGGCCACGCATGGAGGCGATGGCATTCCGCAACGCGTTCTCGCAGTACATGGCCGGCCGCACTCGGGTTATGCCTGAGCAGGTCGATGACGAACTCGACCGTACGGCTGAGGATCCCGTGAAAGCGGAGCAGACGTTCGTCGCCACGTGGAGGCAGGAGCCGACGGAACGGAGAGCCCGACGCCTGGCCAAGCTCGCCGAGGGCGGTCAGATCGGACGGCGGTTGATGGCGGGGTGGCTCATTAGTGGCGCCTGGCTAACGCATGTACCCGTCGCGGCCGCGCTCTCTGTGTTGACACCCATCGTCGAAGACCCGGAGGCGAGCGGCAGCAGGGAAGTCGTGGAGGTCCTCGCTCAGCTCGTCCGGCCGATGCCGGATATACCGTCAGCCGAGGTACGCGATCTGGCTTGGAGGACACTGGAATCCGCTCCGCTGGCTTCGCTCTCCGAGTCCTGGAGCCACAGAATGCTCGCAACCAGGCTCGTCGAGCTGGGCGATCTCGATCGGGGGTTCCGCCTCTTCGAGGAAGGCCTCTCTTCGCCAGGAGATCGGTTCGGGTGGTCTGACCGCGAGCTGGTCCGGTCGGAGCTTGCGCAGGCGCTGGCCTCGGCTGATCGGGGCCGCGTGGTCGATATCGTCCTTCGCAAGGCGATCTCAGCGTGGAGTCCGTACTCGGGACTGACGGGGGGGGAGGGGGTCGGCGTCGTAGATCCGTCGAGAGACCGCGATGCAGTCATGAACGCCATCGCGGGTGAAGCCGAACGAGTCCGCCCAATCCTGTCGCTATTCTGTGGGGCTGAGCCTGGCTTCCTCGAACTGGCCTCTGGAATCGTAGAGACCCTCGAGCGTATCGACGATCTTTGGTTTGCGCTCGCATTCAGCTATGGATTCGGAACGGTAATCGTTGGCTCGACTGTGGAGCATCTGGCGAGGAAGGCCCGACAGCTGGAGTTGTTCGCGAACGACCACCAGCTGGGGCCCCGGGCGTCGGAATGGGTTCGGTGGACGCTCAACTATTTCGGCCGGCGGAGGACGCTCGACGAAGAATGGGAGTGGGTCCAGAGCTTCTGGGATGGGAAGCCTTCCGTGGGCGACGTCACCTCGCTCCTCGAGAAGGCACCAGACGATACGGCTCGGCGCTGGTTCGTGCGGCGTCTTTTGGAGAACGAAAAACGAGGACTCGCACGAAAGATTCTGGGGGATGAGGAGGTTCGCTATGCCCTCGAGCACGACGCCGAGCTCACCCCGGCGACCCGGCGCGGATGGGAAGTGCTCTTGAGGCGGAGGAGTCCCGCGTGGAAGTCCTGACTCCGCTAGCGAGCCGCCTTCTGAACGCCTTTTTCGCAGGGGCACCGGGGAGAGACACCTTCTTCCTGGCGGGAGGGACCGCGCTCGCGCTGGCGGATTTCCAGCACAGGAGATCGGACGACCTCGACTTCTTCTCGAGGGACCTTGGTGCCGTGCGGCGGCACGCGAGGGATATCAGGGCTTGGGGTATCGGCGAGGGATTTGATGCGGAGGTGGATCCGGGTTTCGACGGTGATCAGCATGTGCGGTATCGGTTCTTGCAGGCCGACGAGGTCGTGAAGATCGACCTCTGCACCGACTCACCGCCTCACCTCGGTGCTATCCGTGAAGAGAGGGGAGTACGTTTCGATGCACGGAGGAACCTCTTCGCGTCGAAGCTGGTTACGTTCTTCGGCCGTGGCGAACCGAAGGACGCCATCGACGCCTACTTCATCCTCTCGGCATCGGGAGACGACCCCTCAGGGTTGATCGCCGACGCTCTCCTGAAGGAAGCGGGATGGGACTATGAGGCCGTCATCAGTGGCCTCGAGGCATTCGAGCCGCTCGTCCTTCCTGATTCGTTCCTGAAGAGCTACATGATCAAGCCCGTATCTCGGGTAGAGATAGAAGAGCTGTTTCGGGACGTCGCCGCCACTCTCCGGCGGGCATAGCAGACTGCGGCGGCACTGCGGTGATTGCAAGTTTGACGTCCCCGTCATTTGGCGCCTAGACTGACGTCATATGGCGAGCTTCTCCGCCCTCGGCGTCGATCGACCCCCAAAGCCGGTTCCGCAGCCCGACCTCGAGCGCTTCCGTCGCGTCCTCAGGGCCGGAGGCTCGCGGGAGTACGCGTACTCGCTGCTCTTCGGCCTGCCGACGCTGGAGGCGCGTGGCGTCCTGAAGCTCGTGGAGAAGGGGCTCCCGTTCAGCGCGCTCGAGCGCTTTCAGCGGAACATCGACCTACCGTTTCGGGAGCTGGCGGATGCGATCTCGATTCCGCTCCGGACGCTCGACCGGCGAAAGAGCGCTGGGAAGCTCGAGCCCGAGGAGTCGGATCGGGCGGTCCGGCTGTCACGCGTGTTCGGCGCAACCCTCGGGCTCTTCGAAGGCGACGACGAAGCGGCGCGGGCCTGGCTGAAGAAGCGTCAGGCGGCGCTCGGGAACCTGCGCCCGATCGACCTCGTGAGGTCGGAAGTCGGGGCGCGGGAGGTCGAACGGCTCATAGGCCGGCTGGAGCACGGCGTCTTTTCGTGAGGACGCGAGCGTTCCGGGTCGTCAAGAAGCGGTGGGTCGCATCGGCGTTCGACGGTAAGGGCGCACGGGAGTTCGGTGGCCGCTGGAACAGCCCGGGGCACCCAGCCGTCTACTGCGCAGGTCACGTGTCGCTGGCCATTCTCGAAGTGGTCGTGCATGCGGACCTCGCGCTCGCCCCCTACTATGTCGTCATTCCCGTCACGTTTGACGAGGCGCTCGTCGAGGGCCTGGACTCGAAGCGCCTTCCGTCGGCATGGCGACACCACCCGGCGCCGGCGGCGGTCGTCGCACTCGGCGACGCCTGGCTCCGAGAGTTCCGGAGTCCGATCCTTCGTGTTCCGAGCGCCGTCGTCCCCACGGAGTCGAACTTCATCCTGAATCCTCTT
>CALBDV010000425.1 GCA_937927565.1 uncultured Holophagales bacterium | reverse complement strand
ACTGGGCGCTGCGCGGCCGGCGGTTCAAGGCCCGACGCATCCGGGTGGACCGGCCGGAGACTCCGCCGGCCCGGTTGTCCGAAGAGGCGGAGGTCCGAATGGCTCTCGGTGAGATCGAGTACGGCCAGAACGCACACCTGTCGTGATGCCAGATGTCACCCCGCCAAGTCCGACCGGCCCCGACCGGACTCTCGATGCCAACCGCGCCGCTCTTGCCCAGCTGATGCAGAGCGCCGGCGGAGCGATTCCTATCCCGCGACACGTCAGAGACGCGTTTCCGCTCTGGAACTCGAAGGCCCTTCTGGAGTTGCTCTCGGGGGCGAAGCCGCTCTGGTTCCCCTCTCGTGAGCACTTCCTTGAGAGGGTGAAGCTGGCTCTGGAGGAGAGCAAAGGGGTACTCGGGCAGTCCGCGAAGACCCAGTCCTGGCTCCGCTGCACCTTCAACTCCCTCGAGACCTTCCTGACTCGGGAGGACCGATGGAATGCGTTCCTGCGAGGAGACCTCCCCGCCCAAGTCGCGTGCCTCGAAGGCTGGGTCGCGGCGCTGCGCCTACGGGGCCTCTCACACACGACCGTCCACACATACTGGAGGGCGCTCGCGTCTGGCTTGAACCGAATGGCCGACCGCGACGGGACTCTCAGCCCAGCGCGGTTCGCCGAGCGGCCAGCACCCGGCCTCGTCCGCCCGAGGGCGCTTCCCCGCGTGGCGATCGAGCAGATATTCCAGTTCCTCCGAAACCAACAGTGGCACTCCGCCTTCGGCCGCGCCCGGAACCTCGCGCTCGTGGGATTGATGGCATTGGCAGGGCTGCGACGCGGCGAGGTGCTCTCCCTGGGTGTCGGCGACGTGAATCTCGAATCGTCGTCCCTTCGAATCCGCCGCGGCAAGGGGAGACACGGGGGCCGCGACCGCACGGCCTACATGACGCCACAGCTCGTCCGGCTCCTGGCTGACTACCTGGAGGAACGCAAGCGCTCCCATCGGACCCACCCAGAGCTATTCAGCTCCCTCGTGGGTGACCGCCGCATCGGCGAGGTGACGGTCCGTCGGCTTTTCCGACAGATCGAACGCGGGACGAAGATCCACGTGACTCCCCACATGCTGCGTCACTCGTACGCCACGATGCTCCGCCAATCAGGTGTGAGCGATCGAATCGCGATGGACCTCCTCGGCCACCGTTCGCTCGCGGTCCTCCAGCGCTACTCAGCGGTCTTCGACGGGGAGTGCGCCGCGGAGGCGGCGCGCCTCACCCTCGACGTCCCACTCGGCTGAGCGCGTCGAGGGAGAGGCGTTCCACACCGCGACGCTTGTCCTCATCCCAGACCCGGAAGTAGACCTCTGTCGTCCGGATGCTCGCGTGGCCCGCGAGGTTCTGGACCACGTGGATCGGCACGCCCGCTTTCAGCAGCAGCGTCACGAACGAGTGGCGGAGGCGATGGAGCCCGAAGGCGATTCCGGACGCGCGACGGACCCGCTTCACGATCCGCATGAGCGCCGCTTCCGACATGGCACTCCCGCCGCGGGGCGAGGCCCAGAAGCCCGGCGCCGTGACCCGCGCGATCGCTCGCTCCCGGACGAAGCGCTCGAGGACATCTCGCAGTTCGGGTGCCACGAATACCAGCCGGTCCTTCCCGTCGCCTCGGCCCTTGCCGCCCCGGACCTGAATCGTTCCCTGATCGAGGTCTACGTCCGTGTACAGGAGGCGGAGGAGCTCGCCCTTTCGAAGACCCCCGTACATCGCCGTCGCCAAGACCGCGACCGCTCGCCGCCGCTCGAACGGCGAGTCCCACGGGAAGTTGTCGGCCGCGACCAGTATCCGTCGACACTCCTCCGGGCTCAGGGCCTTCGGCGTCGTCTCGCCCGTGACTGGCTGGCGCATCCCTCGAAACGGATTCATGACGCCGTCGCGCCGTTCGAGGTCGACGAAGAAGGGCCGGAGCGCTCGCCAGTAGTGATTCGTCGTCATCGCTGAAACACCGCGGCGGTTGTTCCAGGCGACGTATCCGTCGATGTCGAAGAACTTGAGGCCGACCGCCGGCGGCAGCTGTCGCCGGCCCTCGGAGAGGAAGCGGCGGAACATGACGAATGCGCCGCGGTAGCCGCGCAGCGTGTCGCGGCTCTTGCGCTCGACATGACGGCTGTAGTCGAGGAAGTCCTCGAATCGCCGATCGAGTTCACGGAACGACCAGCCGGGCGGATCGCACGCAGAAGCCATTTCTTCGGGGTTCGGGTTCGGCGGCCCGACCCGCTGCGTGCGGGCGGAAGGTCGCGCGGAGAAGGAGGAGACGGAAGGTCGGAGGGGTCGAGAGGAAAACATGGGATGGGGAGGGAGCTTCTGGCCTCCCGGAGCCATCGGTACGACCCGCTGCCATGACCTTCTGCGACGTGCTAGGCGGAAGGTCACAGCGGCGTTTCAGCCTCTCCCTTGAGAGAGGCCGATTACCGCTTCCAGAAGCCGACTGGCGGGGATGGCGGGGTTCGAACCCGTGACCTTCCGCGTGACAGTCGGCGCGACCTCGCCGATCTGTCGATTCCCGCGTCCTGACGCGGAGATTCGGCTCTGGACGCGGTGCTGTGACCTGCTGTCGCGAGACGGGCAGAAGGTCAGGCAGGAGCGTCCGATGTTCCGAAAGAACAGTGCGATTCCAGTCAAGCACGGAGGGGCGCTCACCTCAAGGGCCTGTCGCACCGCTCAGCGCCCGGGGCCCCGATGAGCGAGTGACACCGCGGCCTCCTGCCGTCTTCGGTTGTCTGCCTGCCAGCTCGCCGCCCGAGTCCGAGTGGACCGCCCAGACGCGCCAATCTTGGAGACGGTGAACCAACAGCCCGTGACCATGCCGTCTCGTCGCTCAGCGACGGCAGCACTTCAGCTACTACCGTCGGCCGCGGAACTGGTCAGCGATCCACTCCGTCGTGAGGGTCGTAGAGCGGAAGAACATCGTCGCGAGATCGAGGAGGGCCGAGAGCGGAACGCCCTCAACCCGGAGCAGGTGAGTGCGGAACGACGCGTTCTCGACCGTTCCGTTTCGCAGGTGCATCGCCATCCGGGCGGTGCGCGCGTCCCCCTCGTAGACGTTCGTCGCGAGATCGAGGTGGTTCACTGCGGCACCGTCGAAGTCGGTCCCCGGGAGCGCATCCGTGTCGAGGTGGATGCATCGCCCGAGGAGATGATCCGCCGTCTCGGTCAGCTCCTCCACCATCATGGAGAGGTTGCTCCGCTTTGTAGCGCTCGACTCCAGCCGCCGGACACCGCGCACTCGATACTCCCAGAACCTCGTGATGTCGCCCGGGAGAGCATCCTCGAGTTCGTAGACTCCACCGTCCGTTTCGCCCGCGTAGAGCCCGAGCGTGCGCCACCACTTCGGATTCGCCGGGATGACGACCCGCTCCCAGAGTCGCTGGGATGGGCGGGACTCGAACCATGCGTGCGGATCGAGACGGATAAAGACGGGGGCTGCCGGGAATGTGGCACAGACCCAGGCGAGGATGTCCGGCGAGAGGAAGGCGTCAAGACGGGCGTACCCCTTCCCACAGGCGATCACCTCTGAACCGTCGACCTGCCGCAATCGCGGTCGAAGCGCGATGAGTTCGGAATCTTCGTCTCCCGCCGCCCGTTTCCGTCGAGCGTCCCAGGCTCCCGACTCCCTCACGAATAGAGCCTGGGTCCGCTCGTAGCGCGCGAATCGGCTCCGCAGCTCCTTCTGGGTAATCAGGCCTTCGAGCTCAAGGCAGGCGGTGATGCCGGCGAGCCGTCGCGGATCTGGCAGATCCCTTAGGAACCCCGTCGGGAGATACGGAGACGCCCGCTGTTCGTCCGCAATCGTCATCAGAGCGGCACGGAGGTCCACGAGACGGCCAAAGCGGGTCGCTTCTCTCGATGCGAGCGCTTCGAGGGCATCGATCGCGCTGGCGCCATCCCGGGCGCACGACTCCGCCACGCGCTCGAGTTCACTGAAGAACTCGTCACTGTCGTCCACTCTCACCCCTCCAGCGAAGTCGACGGACTGCACCCTGACTGCCCCGCGCTCATCCTTGGTCGAGTCCGGTCGCGATGATCTCCGACCGCCCCAGCCAGTAGCACGCAAGCGGAGCCGGGATCTTCACCGCCATCGCCTCGACGTTCTTGGTCGGAAGGCGCACGAGCCCGAAGTCGT
>CALBDV010000424.1 GCA_937927565.1 uncultured Holophagales bacterium | reverse complement strand
AGACTTCGAACCCCATATTCTCCTATTCCCACGTAACGCGTTCACTGGGTGCCAGTGCGAGGCGTGCGGCCTCTCTGTCTTCACGTCCCTAGAGGAGTGCAAGCGGGCCGAGGCGCGCATCCCAAGTCTCCGGGGCCGCGACGTGGCCAGGGCGGCGCTCACCTCTTCACATGGTGCGCTTGCCGCCACACCCCGCGCGATGAACCCGGGACACTTCACCTGGTGGCTGCCCAGCCATCTCTCTCAGCCAGAGGCACTCTTCTCCCTCGTAGCGTAGTCAGTCATGTCGATACTTCCGCGCCAGACCGTTTTAGGACCCCTCGAAATCGTCGAAGTGTTTGACGTCTTCGATTTTCCGCGTCTCTTCCTTGTTCAGAGCATTTTCGGCGTTCGCTACCTCGTCCTTTCCGTCGCGGAAGACGGGAGCCTTCTCGACTGGCTCTACCTCCCCGTCACGTCGCATCGCCTAGGCGAGCTGCAAACCTCCCGGCTAACCCTGAGGGGAGCTTTCACGGAACCAGAGGGTCCGCTGCTGCACGTCCGCACGAACGGCGCCGCTGCTGCAACGGTCCTACCACTCTCCACTGCTCCGCCGGATTGGCTTCCTGCTGCTGGCGAGTACCTAGCGGCTGAACAGCGAACGCCCGTTCTTCCGGACGCGTCGGCCGCCGCAGCGCTCGCTCATCGCACCTGGCGAGATGTAGCCGCGATCTCCTTCACATTCGGTGGCTATTCTGGACTTAACGCGCCACTGCGCCCCCTTTCCGAACTCCTCTCCGCCCTTCAACAGGGCGTGGACACCTTCGCCGCTGCCGTCGCAGGTACGCTTTCGCCCCGAGGACCGCTCCCTTCCGAAGTGCTCACGCGAACACAGCTGCAGTTTGCGAACGTCTTCGAGAGTTCATTCGGCATCACCGTGAGCGCGAGCGTCCAGTCTGACCTGTTCGGCGGGTCCATGGCGGGCAGCGGGCTAAGCCAGCTTGCGGCTCTTATCGACGCCAGCAGCAGCTATGACTCTCTCGCCGACTTGGTGCGCAGTCTGGGGCCTAGGGCAGCGGCACGTTACCGGGTGCTCGTCGAATCGCTGGACGCCGCGAGCGCCTCACTCGACGTAGCCTGGGCCTCCCCTGTCGAGGGGCACTCCCGCCGGGCGTTCTTGGGCAGGGAAGGCGTCTCGAGCGCGCTCGAGTTCCTTACTCGCTTCGCGCTCGAAGAGGCCCCGGCTGAGGTGCTTTCAGTGCGCCTCGTTGGCGCGAACACCCGCACAAAGACATTCGAAGTGAACACCCTTCAAGACAACAAGCGCATCGTGGGGCGCATCTCTGACGAAGCGCTCAGCGACGTAGACCATGCGACGTTGAACGACATATACCGGGCCACCTTACGCACACTTCTTGAGGTCAACTCCGCCACGGGCGAGGAGCGCACCAAATGGCTCCTCGTGCGGCTGGAGGAGGGTGCCGCCTAACACGGCGCGCAGCGGTCTTCGCTTCGCTCGCCGCTGACGCCCACGTTCAGACGCGCAGGGAGTCCACCTCTATGTCGGAAGTCGCATCGAAAGTACGGTCGTGGCTCGAAGGACAGGGCTATCCGCTCGAGATGGCCGTTGCTCGTGCTTTTGCGTCGAAGGGTTTTGGCGTAGCCCTGTCCACCTACTACGACGATCCTGTCACCAGGACCCCTCGCGAGCTTGACGTGAGGGCTGTACGCGAGGTTTCCACCGGTCGCTCGACGGCGCGGGTGGTCGTGAGTATCGAGTGCAAACTGGCCGCGGCTCATCCGTGGATTCTCTTCACATCACCCAGCGGTCTTCGGCTTCCTCCTGATCGCTCACCTCTCTCTATTACGGGCGGCGGCGCCCGCGCGAGGCTCATGGGCATTCTGGGCCGCCCTGCGGAACACCCGCTGAGTTTCTTCGACCCATCATGTCCGGTCGGTTACTCCGTCACGGAGGCCTTCACCACCGGAAAAGACCTGCCGTACCAGGCATGCATGGGCGCCACGGCCGCTGCGGCGTCCTTCGCACCTACGGGCTTTGTCGTCGGTCGCGACATGCAACTGGTCGATCTCAGTGTCCTCGCCATACCTGTCGTCGTAATCAGTGGCGTCCTCGTCTGTG
Organism: uncultured Holophagales bacterium; assembly: GCA_937927565.1. Taxonomy (GTDB): domain Bacteria; phylum Acidobacteriota; class Thermoanaerobaculia; order UBA5066; family UBA5066; genus UBA5066. The sequence goes on along the minus strand of CALBDV010000424.1, from coordinate 278 downwards.
CGTCGCTCCGCCCCGAAGCAGATCCTCCGGCACTCGAGGTAGTCGAAATCGAGCGCGGTGCAGTCCTCTGGAGCCACCCCCAAGCCGGCCTCACGAACCGCCTCGTTCACATCGTCACCTTCGACGCGCTCCCCATCTTCCTCGACGAACTGGATGTCGCTGCTGAGGCCTTTCTTGCACCGCCACCTCAATCCCTCGGGTCCCCCTCCGCGACGCGCATCTGACCCGAGGTCCAGAGGAGTAGACATCGCGTCCGGCACGTCAGGGTGACGAGAAAG
>CALBDV010000423.1 GCA_937927565.1 uncultured Holophagales bacterium | reverse complement strand
CCGGAGGGACGCATCGTCCCCTGGTAGGTCTCGAGGACGAAGTCCTCGAGCTTCACCGAGAACGGGAGCTGGACGCGCGACGTCACCTTTCCGCTTGCGTCCTGGTTGATCAGGAGCGAGCCGCTCTCACCTTCCCAGAGGCCGAGCTGCCCTTCGACCTTGCCGAAGTAGGTCAGCGCCGCGCCGGCGAGGATCAGGAGGAGCGAGGCGTGCGTCAGGAGGAAACCGATCCGCTTCCTGCCCCACGGGAAGAGGCTCGCGATCGACAGGGCCACGTTGGTCGCGAAGAGCCCCTGCAGGCCGAGGAACCACCACGAGTAGTAAACGAGGCGCCCCGCCGTCGCGGCGTCGGAGCGTGACTCGAGGATCGTCCCGACCGACAGGCCGACGAGGAGGACGACCAGGAGGATGACCGCGAGCTTGAGCGAGGCGAGGAAGTCGAGGAGCTTTTTCAAGGGATCCGTCCTTGGGCGAGATGTCGGGGCGCGAAGGCCCCAAAAAAGGCGGATGTTCCCATCCCGGGAGGGGCGTGTCGAGGAGGGCGTGGACCGGACAGAAGGACGTAGTGCCGGAACGTACGCCCGAACGCTCGCCCCCCGTGGACAGGCGGACGGGCAAGGCCGCAGTCATCGGGACGAGGGCGCCGATAAGGGCTCCCGACGTTTCCACACTCTCAGGGTGGCGTAGTCCTCGTAATTCCAGTGGAGGCGGAATGCCGCAAGCCGGGCTCGCGGCAGGACGGGAGCCTCCTTCGGTTCCCAGAGTTCCTCGATGCGTGGATCCACGCGCTCCCAGATCAGGCCCGGGCCCAGTCGCGCCACGACCGCCCCCACCGAGGTGATCTCCTCTGCCGTGATCTGCGCGTTGTACGTCGTAAGGAGGACCTTCGACGCCCGCCGCCGGACCGCGTAGTAGGCCGCCGGATCGCAATACACGACCAGCCCGGGCGGGACCTCCGAGGCGACCATCCCATCGACGAGCCGGGCACTCCGGGCCGAGTGGTTGAGGAAGCCGAGCGCGAGCTGAAGAGGCAGCCCGACGAGAGCCGCGGCCACCAGGACGGCGCGGCGGACGGCAGGCGAAACCACGGATGCCTGGCCGCGCTCGTGGAATCGCAGCGCGGCCAGGCAGAGGGGGATCCAGACCATCCAAGCGTAGTAGAGAGCGTAGCGTCCCGCCGCGCACATCAAGGTCGGGATCCAGACCGCGCAGAGGGCCCCGAACGCCTGGGCGCTCAGGATCCGGGATCTGGAGCCTTCGCGCAGGGAGAAGAGTCCGGCCAGGCAGAGGAGGGCGAGGAGGATTGCACTGTGGTCCTCGATGGCGACCTTCGGAAAGGCGCTGAGCCGGTCCAGCGCATTCACGAGGAGGTTTCCCCCGAGCCCCCTTCCTGCGAGGATGACCCGGCTGAAGATCCCCCAGAGGCCCATCGCCCTGAGCACGAGGAAGAGCGCGGCCAGGCCGAGGGCGCTTCCGGCCACGAGAATGACGACCGGCTCGAGCACCTTTCTGCCCACGAAGAGAAACAGCAAGGCTCCGAGAAGGGCAACGTAGGCCATTCCCTGAAGACCCGAGATCGGTACCAGGGCTCCGAGCGCGAGGAGAGCAAGCCGGCGCCGCAGAGGCGATCGGTCGGATACCGCAAGGAAGGAAAACGCCAGGAGGGCGAACGTGACGGTGTCTCCCCTCCCACAGCGGTACGAGAACGAGATGCCGGCGCCGCAACCGGCAAGAGCCACGAGAGCGATCCGCGAGCCCCGCGCTTCCAGGATCCCGTGACGGCGGGCGGCGAGCCAGACCGCCCCGATCGAAACCGCCGCCAGGACGATCCCGAAGGAGCGCACGGACAGGAGTGAAACGCCGAACAGCCGCAGCCACCCTGAAAGGACCAGGGGGTACAGCGGCATGTACGACAGCCAGACCTCGCTCCGGGGCTGACCCCCATAGGCGCTCGAGTGAAGGCCGCTCCCGGTGGCGAGGTTGACCGCTGGCTCGACGAGCAGCACCTCGTCGATCCAGACCAGAGGATAGAGGTCGGCGGTGGCGAGGTTGATCCCGACGAGCAGGACCAGGAGCGCGACCACGACCAACCCTTCGCGAGGACCTCGGCCGACCGCACCGGAACCGCTCCAGTCCGAGATCATCCTCCGCATCCGCGTTCGGCCGCCCCCCGCTCCGATCATACGTGGCGCCGTTCCCTCCCCGTCGCTCCCGATGTGGCAGGTCTCAGCCTTGCTGGAAGACGGGTGCCGAACGGCCGTTTCTGAATCGGCCGGTGCGGTTGGCGGATCGGTGGCTGTGACGGACGACGGACTGTTGGGTCCGGGAAAAGGTGTCTTTGAGCGGGTACGCGCGAACCGCTCGAGGCCCTGTGGAAGAGAAGCTCGAATTGATGGCATCCAGACTGGACTCACGTACAGCTCACGAGCCCTGCGCCATCCAGGGTCCCCGACCCACGCGCCGCGTGCTTCTACGCGCGACGGACTCTGGAGCTGGCGAGCCTGGGCGCACCGGTCCGAGGCCACGCTGCGGCGTATTCCTCCGCGAGCACGGGGACCACCTGACGATCCACAAGCTCCGGACGAACCGCGCGTTGCCCCGCTCCGACCTGGACGAGTTGGAGAAGATGCTCGCCACGAGCGATGTCGGAGTTTACGGCGCAGTCGTCGAGAAGGCGAAGAGGGAGAGCCATGGGCTCGGCCTCTTCGTCCGGTCGCTCGTCGGCCTCGACTGCGAGGCGGCCAAGGGCACCTTCCCCGGGTTCGTGAACGGGAAGACGCTGAACGCGAGCCAGAGCGGTTTGTCGAACGGCGACTCCGCGGTCACTTCCTCGCCGGGAAAGGATTGCTCTTCCGGAACGCCGCCGCGTCGGCCGGCCGCCCCCAGGCCACGTAGAGATCCAGGATCCGCTGGTGCGTCCTCGCGGGCACCCGGCCCGCGATTCCCGTCTTCGTCTGGGCGGCCCAGGCGTCGAGCAGCATCGTCTCGGCCTCCGGGTACCTCTTCTGTGCCGTCAGGCACGCGCCGAGGAGGCTCTTCGCGCCCGCCCTCGAGCGGTGGTTCGCGGGGAGCATCTCCGTCGGGAACGCCAGGACGGCGTTCAGCAGCGCGGCGGCCTCCGCAGGCTGGCCCTGCAGGAGCAGCGTCTCGGCCAGGTGGGTCATGTTGGTGGCGACGGCGGGGTGGTGCTGCCCCAGCACCTTGCTGTTGATGGCGAGTGCGCTTCGGAACAGCGGCTCGGCCTCCTGGGGCCGGCCCTTGTCCAGGAGAACCCCGGCCAGGTTGTTCCTGTCGATCGCCACGGTCGGGTGCTCGTCCCCAAGCGCCTTCTGGTCGATGGCGAGAGCCTCGCGGTGAAGCGTCTCCGCCTCGTCGAGCTGGCCCTTTTCGTGCAGCGTGAGGGCCAGGTTGTTGAGGTCCTGCGCCACGGCAGGGTGCCCGTCCCCCAGCGCCTTGCGGTGGAGGGCGAGCGCCTCGCGATACAGGGATTCCGCTTCGTCGAGCCGCCCCTTGCTCAGCAGAATGACGGCGACGTTGTTCACCCCCGTTGCGACGGCGGGATGCTCGTCCCCAAGCGCCTTGCGGTTGATCGCGAGGGCCTGCCGGAAGAGCTGCTCCGCCTCGTCCAGGTCCCCCTTGTGAAACAGGGCGGTGGCGAGATTGCTCAGGTCCACTGCGAGCCCGGGGTGGTCCGCGCCGAGCGCGCTACGGTCGATCGCGACCGCCTCGCGGTGGAGCTTCTCCGCCTCGTCGAGGCGTCCCTTGTCGGTCAGGACGAGGGCGAGGCTGGAGAGGTCCGTCGCCACATCGTGGTGCCCGTTGCCCAGCGCCTTCCGGTGGATGGCGAGCGCCTCGCGCAGGAGCGCCTCCGCCTCGTCGAGCTCGCGCTTCTCTTCCAGGACGTTGGCCAGCTCCCTCAGGCTCACGGCAACGTCCGGGTGGCCCTCGCCCCTGAGTCGCTTCTGCATGGCCAGGGCGTCGCGGAGCATCTTCTCCGCCTCGTCGTACTTCCCCCGGCCAGCGAGCACTCCGCCGATCCCCTTCATGGTCTCGACGACGGCCGCATCGTCGCGGTCATACAGGGCCTTGCGGATCCGCAGCGACTCGTCCAGCAGGGGCTCTGCCCGGTCGAAGAGCCCGAGCTTGCCGTAGATGTCGCCGATCGTGTGCAGGAGCCGCGCCCGGACCTCGGGCTGCTCCTTCAGCTCTCCGTCGATCCGCCGGGCGCCGCGGTCCAGGATCTCCCGGGCCGTGATCCTCTCGCCCCGTGCGGTCTCCGGGTCGTTCACGTCGAACAGGCTCACGAGGAGGCTCGTCACGTGGTCGGCGGTGTCGCGCTCCCGGCGGATCCTCGCGTTCTGGACCGTCGCCGTCACCGCGAACGCGAGAAGGAGGAGGAACACCGTGGCGACGGCCGACACGCCCCCCGCGTGAAGCCGGACGTACTTGCCGGCCCGGTAGGACCAGCTCGCCTTGTGCGCCGAGACGGGATAGCCGTCGAGGTACCGGCCGACGTCGTCCGAGAGCGCCTGCACGGAGCCGTACCGGCGTTGCGGCTCCTTGCGCATCGCCATCATGACGATGTTGTCGAGGTCCCCGCGCAGCAGCCGGTTCAGCTTCTGCGGCGTCCCCGCGCCGCGCGACGTGACGGCCCGGTGGGAGTCCTCGTCGCCCCCCGTGACCACGGTGCTGGGCCGGCTGGGCTCCTCCTCGCACACCACGCGGAAGACTTCCAGGTGGCTGCCGGTCTTCAGCTCGTAGGGGCGCCGTCCCGTCAGCAGCTCGTACAGGATCACGCCCAGCGAATAGACGTCGCTGGCGGTCGTGAGCGGGTCGCTCCGGACCTGTTCGGGGCTCGCGTACGCGGGAGTCATCACGTGCATCCCGGTCGCCGTGGGAGGCGCCTCGATGGACAGGGCGTCCGGGTTCAGGAGCTTGGCGATCCCGAAGTCCAGCAGCTTTGGGGCGCCGTCGGCGGTCACCATGATGTTGGCGGGCTTGAGGTCCCTGTGGATCACCAGGTTCTGGTGGGCGTACTGCACCGCCGAGCAGATCGACCGGAAGATGAGGAGCCGCTCCCGGATGCTGAGGCCATGGCTGTCGCAGTACTCGCCCAGGGGCCTCCCCTGGATGTACTCCATGACGAAGTACGACAGTCCGTCCTCGGTCGTCCCGCCGTCGAACAGCTTCGCGATGCCGGGGTGGTCGAGGGCCGCCAGGATCTGCCGCTCCC
>CALBDV010000422.1 GCA_937927565.1 uncultured Holophagales bacterium | reverse complement strand
AGAAGGCGACGGCGGGGAGCGACTCGGTGTAGGAGGAGCCGGGGTTGCAGTCGGTTCCGAGGGCGACCGCGACGCCGGCCGAGATCATCTCGCGCGCCGGGGCGTAGCGATTCATCCGGAGAAACACCGACGTCCCGGGGAGGAGCGTCGCGACGACTCCGGCCTTCGCCATGGCGTGGATCCCCTCGGGCTGGACGAAGAGGAGGTGGTCCGCGGAAAGGGCGCCGACCTCGGCCGCAAGGCGCGCCCCGCCGAGGGGCGTCAGCTCGTCGGCGTGGAGGCGCGGGCGAAGCCCGCACGCCTTCCCCGCCAGGAGAATCCGGCGCGACTCCTCGAGGCCGAAGACGCCGTGCTCGCAGAAGACGTCGACGAACCTCGCGCCGTCGGCTGCGAGGGCGGGGAGGATCTCGTCGCAGCACTCGGCGACGTAGCGCGCCTTCAGCGCCTCCGAGCCGCGCCGCTCGAGCGGCACCTCGTGCCCCGGCAGCGCGGTCGCCACGACGCCGACCGGGTGCCCGTCGGCGGCAGCTTTCAGCGCGGCGAGCTGCTTCTTCTCCGTCGGGAGGTCGAGGCCGTAGCCGGTCTTCGCCTCGCAGAAGGTCGTCCCGTGGAGGAGCATCCGGTCGAGCCGGCCGCGCGTCAGGGCGACGAGCTCCTCGAGCGGGGCCCGGCGTGTCGCCGCGACGGTGGAGACGATCCCGCCGCCGGCCGCGGCGATCTCGGCGTAGCTCTTCCCTTTCAGCCGTTCGTTGAACTCGTTCTCTCGATAGCCCGCCCACGGGATGTGCGTGTGCGGGTCGACGAACCCCGGAAGCGCCGTCTTCCCGCGCCCGTCGAGGACCACGTCGCCGGGGAGCGGAGGCTCCCCGTGGAGCTTCACGTAGTCCTCGTCCGTCCCGACCCAGGCGATGTCCTCGCCTTCCACGACGAGCGCGGCGTCCTCGATCCGGCGGATCCTCCCCTGGTCGGCGCCCGTCCGGGCAACGACTCCGAGGGGCGTGGCGAGCTGGGAGAGGTGGCGGACGACGAGGCGGCTCAGACCGCCTCCCCGTCCTTTCGCTTCGGACGCATGACCGAGACGGAGTGGTCGAGGTCCTCCTCTTCCTTGTCGAAGTTGAGGACCTGCTGGAACATGTCGAGCATCCCCTGGAGCTTGAGGTGGAAGTTCTTCCGCTCCACCCGGAGCTCGCGGATCCGCTTCTCCTTCTCGGCCGCCTTCTCGAGAGACTGCTGCACGAGTCGCTCTCCCTGGCGGTTGGCCTCGGCCAGGATCCGGTCGGCTTCGCGCTCGGAGTCGGTGCGGAGCATTTCGGCGTTGCGCTGCGCCATCATCAGGGTTTCCCGGAGCGAGTTCTCGGACTCGCGGTGACGCGCCACCTCTTCCTTCAGGTGGCTGTTCTCGCGCTCGAGCTCGTCGAGGGTCCGCATCAGCTCCTCGAGATCGTCGGCGAGGAGGTCGAGGTACTGGGTCACCTCGTTCCGGTCGAGCCCGCGGAACCGGAGGGGAAACGTCCGTTTACGGATGTCCAGGGGCGAGATGCTGGGTCTCATCACGCTCATTCTAGGCGCTTTCCGGTCTACGACGAACCTGCTTCGGCCTAGTGAACCCGACCGCTCCGGTCTTCGACCACGGTGAATCGACGCCTGCGAAACGGATTCCAGCGGCGACGGAAGGGGCGGACGCTTCCTCCGCCGCCGCGCCGCGGGGCCCTCGCGAAGAACCACGCAACCGGGAGGCCGCCGAGGAGGAAGACGAGCTGGGCCAGCGAGCGGGACGACTCCAGCTCGCCGAAGACGACGAGGACGAGGGCGAGAAGGGCGAAGCCCTTCCGTGTCATCGGGAGGATTCCGAAGAGATTAGCGGGCAGGCCCGGGCCGAGGAGCGCCCACGCGACGATCATCGCCGTCAGGAGACCGGAGAGCCCGGCGCCGGCCATGGCGCCCGCACGCGGGAACAGGAGTGCCACGCCGCAGCCGAGGACCGCCGAGGCGACGACCGACGACAGGACGAAGAGGCCGAACCGCCGCGACCCGAAGACGCTCTCGAGCTCCCACCCGAACATCCAGAGGATGAGAAGCCCGAACAGGACGTTGAAGATGCCGATGACCGCCATCGGATAGGTCACGAGGCGCCAGAGCTCGAGGCCCGGCCAGACCAGCTCCGGAAAGACGGCCAGGAGGCGCATCCGCGATGGGGCGAAGAGGCCCGCGAGATAGCCCGCGGCCGTCAGGGCGAGGAGGGCCCGCGTGACGTTCGGCAGGCGCGACCAGCCGGGCGGACCCGCGAAGACGACGCGCCGCTCGGGCGTGTTCCAGCTCATCGCGGGAAGGGTAGCAGGGACAGGAGGGTCAGGAGCGGCTGCCGAAAAGGGCCGTCCCCACCCGGACGACGGTGGCCCCTTCCTCGATGGCGGCCTCGAAGTCGTCGCTCATCCCCATCGACAGCCCCGTGAGGCCCAGTGTGGCCGCGAGGCTCCGCAGGGCCACGAAATGGGGACGGGTGTCGCCCGGGGGCGGAATCGCCATCAGGCCGAGGAGGTCGAGCTCCGGCAGGACGCGCACCGCCTCGACGAGGGCCGGCGCAGCGGCGGGGGAGACGCCCGCCTTCGTCTCCTCGCCCCCCGTATTGACCTCGACGTAGACCGCCAGGCGGCGCCCCTCGTTTCCCGCGGCGCGGGCCAGGCGGCGGGCGACGTCCGCAGAGTCGACGGCGTGGAGGACGTCGGCGAGCCGGGCGACCTTGTTCGTCTTGTTCGACTGGATCGGGCCGACGAGGTGCTTCACCGCGTCGCGAGGCAGCTGCGGGAACTTCGCCTCGGCTTCCTGCACGCGGTTCTCGCCGAAGTGCCGTACCCCTCCCGCGTAGGCGGCGAGCAGGTCTTCGAGCGGCCTCGTCTTCGTGACGGCCACGAGCGTCACGGAGGACGGTTCTCGCCCCGCGCGACGCGCCGCCGCCTCGATCCGCTCCTTCACCGCCGCGAGGTTCGCGGCGATCTCCCCGGCCCGGCTCAGCCTCTCGCTCCGACGAGGCGTCCGGCCGTCACGGCAGGCCGCTGCCGTCCCAGAAGAGGATTCTCTTGCAGCTCTCGCACTGGAGGATCTCGCGCGAGAGGCGAAGGTCGGAGAGGAGCTGCGGCCGGAGCCTCACGTTGCAGGAGGAGCAGGCGGCCGTCTGGGGGCCGACCATCGCCACGCGTGCGACGGCGACGCCCGAACGCATCTTCGCGATCCGGTCGAACGTCGCCAGGAGCCGCTTCTCGACCTTCACGCGGATCTCGGCGGCCGCTTTCTCCGCCACCTCGATCTCGGCAGAGAGCTTCGCCTGCTCGGCCCGCCACTCGGCCATCTGCTCCTCGTAACCCGCCTCTTCCTCACCGGAGGTGGCGGCGAGGGCTTCCTCGTCGGCCCGCGCCTGCGAGAGCGTCTCCTCGACCAGGAGGAGCTCGTCCTCCCGCGTCCGGATCTCCCGCTGGGCGTGGTCGACCTCGGTGAGGAGAGCCGTGTACTCGTGCTGCCCTTTCACCGCCTTGCGCTTGGCCTCGGACTTCTTCAGCTGTTCGGCGTAGCCGGCGACCTGCTCGTCGAGCTCGTTCTTCCGGACCTCGGCCTGCTCGCGCCTCGACGCGACCTCGTGTCGTTTCCGCCGGAAATCCTGCCAGGCCGCCTCGACGTGGACGAGGTGCTCGGGCGTCCTGTTACGCCTCTCGGCCTTGGTGTGGGCTTCGAGGAGGAGCTCCTGGAGGCGGAAGAGGCGCTCGAGCGCGCCGGACGGCGAGTTGTCGGTCAAAGAAGGATCCCCCAAAAAAGTGAACGGGCGCCCGCCGGCGCCCGTCCTGTCATTCGAATAGACCCCCGGCGCGTCAAATCGCCGGAGGAAGGGTCAAAGTCTCGTGGCACGCCCGTTTGATTCTCCCGAACCGGTGGGTCCGCTCGGATTCGAACCGAGGACCCGCCGGTTATGAGCCGGTGGCTCTAACCGCTGAGCTACGGACCCACATGCATCCGAAGGATATCACGCACATGCGGGTCCGCCTCACAGGGGCACGCCCCCGGCGGTCCGGATCCCCTTCATCCCGTGCGAGCGAAGCGAGCTGCCTCACCGCGCGGAGGGGTTTGGGGGACCCGGCGGTCCGGGTCCCCCAAGAGCATTGACAGCCTTTCAGATGTTGACGTCGATGAACGGCCGCAGCTTCTTGGCCCGCGACGGGTGACGGAGCTTCCGGAGCGCCTTCGACTCGATCTGCCGGATCCGCTCGCGCGTGACGTTGAAGCTCTTGCCGACTTCCTCGAGCGTGTGCTCGGCCCCGTCGCCGACGCCGAAGCGCATCCTGAGGACCTGCTCCTCGCGCGGCGTGAGGGTCTTGAGCGTCCGGCGCGTCTGGTCGCGGAGGTTCGCCACGATGACCGCGTCGATCGGCGAGACGACGTTGCGGTCCTCGATGAAGTCGCCGAGGTGGCTGTCTTCCTCCTCCCCGATCGGGGTCTCGAGGGAGATCGGCTCCTGCGCGATCTTCATGATCTTGCGAACCTTCGACGCCGGCATGTCCATCCGCTTGGCGATCTCTTCGGCCGTCGGCTCGCGCCCGAGCTCCTGGACGAGCGAGCGCTGCGTCCGCGTGAGCTTGTTGATCGTCTCGATCATGTGGACCGGGATCCGGATCGTCCGGGCCTGGTCGGCGATGGCGCGCGTGATCGCCTGGCGGATCCACCAGGTGGCGTACGTCGAGAACTTGTAGCCGCGGCGGTACTCGAACTTCTCGACCGCCTTCATCAGGCCGATGTTCCCCTCCTGGATCAGGTCGAGGAACTGGAGGCCGCGGTTCGTGTACTTCTTGGCGATGGAGACGACGAGGCGCAGGTTCGCGACGATGAGCTCCTGCTTGGCCCGGTCGGCCTCCTCCTCCCCCTCCCGGATCTGCCGGAGCGTCTTCTGGATCTCGTCGTGCGAGACGCCGTACTTCTCCTCGAGCTCCTTGAGCATCGTCCGGTACTTGGCGACGCGGCGCTTGTAGAAGTCGATCCGGACCTCGTTCTTCTCCTTCTTCAGGTTCGCGAGGTCCTGCCGGATCTGGGCCTCCGGCATCGCGAACTGCCGGTCGATGTCGCGGAGGATGTTGATCATCCTCTGCAGGGTGGCGGGGGTGAAGTCGATGGCGTGGATGAGGCGCGCGATCTCGGAAATGCGCCGGTCGACCGTCGGGTCGACGGCCGGCTGGGGCTTGGCCGCGGCCTTCTTCGCCGAGGCCTTCGCAGGCTTCTTGGCCGCCTTGGCCGCCCTCTTCTTCTCCGAGAGCTTCCGAAGCTCGCCGTCCAGCTTGCCGATCTTCTTGAAGTGGGCGAGGACCTCCTCGATCCGCTTGGCCGTGCGCGGGTCGACCTCTTCGGCGTCCTCGAGGGCCGCCGCCGCGAACTCGAGGAAGCCGCGGGCGACGTTCTTGTCCTTCTTGGCGGCCTCGACGATCCGGAGGATCTCCTCGAGGACGATCCGGTTCGTGGAGAGGGCCTGGTAGATCCTCGCTTCGCCCCTCTCGATCCGCCGGGCGATCTCGACCTCGCCCTCGCGGTCGAGGAGCTTCACGGTCCCCATCTCGCGGAGGTACATCCGGACGGGGTCGTTCGTCTTCTCGACGGTCGTCAGGTCGGGGAGGATCGCCTCGGTTTGCGCGGCCCCTTCCTTCTTCGGCGTCGCCTTCTCGGGGACGTCGACGATCTCGATCCCGAAGTCGCCCAGCCGGATGTAGACGTCGTCCAGCTCCTCGGGAGCGTTGGCGACGTCCTCGGGCAAGGCGTGGAAGATCTCGTCGTAGAGCAGGTAACCCCGCTCTTTCCCAAGGGCAATCAGCCCGCGCAGCTCCGGATGCTTTTCTTCGACCGTCACATTCACCCCTGTCAGCCCGGGCCTTCGTCCGGGCGGCGTAGCTCCTGCTTCATACGACGCACCTCCTCGGAAAGCTTCTGCTTTTCGGCGAGAAGGGCAATCCGCCCGTCCCGGTCATCCCGGGCTTCGGCGGCAGCAATCATCGGCTGCAACTCGACTCCGCGCTCTTCGAGTCGTCTTATCTTCAGCTGGAGGAGTGGCTTGCGTAGCTTCTCCAGATCAGGGGCGTCGGGTTTTTCATCCGGCCGAGGCGGGTCCGACAGGAGGAGCCGGGCCGCCAGCATCCCCGCACCGCCTCCAAGATGGGATTGAAGAGAGGAAAAATCAAGGGTATCCGGCTTCGAACCCAATGACTTGAGATAAAGAACCAGCTCCCGGGCGTCCGGGTGAGCGAGGAGCTCGGCCGGCAGTCTTGCCGCAACCTCGAACCCTGCCGGCCAGGTGTTGAGAAGGTATCCGAGGATCCGTTCCTCGGCCTCGGGGACCGGCCGGGGGGCGGGATCGCCACCCGCCGCGGCGCCTTCCGGCCGCCGGATCTGGCTGCGCCGGCCCCCTTCGTGGAGGAGCTCCAGCGGGACTCCCGTGACCCGGGAGAACGCCGACAGGAGCTCGTGCCGGAAGACCCGGTCGGGGGCGGCGGAGAGGATCGCCTTCGCCTCGTTGATCTTCGCAGCCCGTTCCGCCGCGTCGCCCGTGGCCGGGGGCACGGCTGCGGCCAGGACGTCGAGGAGGGGCCGGGCCTTTTCGACCTGTTCCTTGAGCGGTTCGGCGCCGAACTCGCGAAGAAACGAGTCGGGGTCATGGCCTCCCGGAAAGGCGACGTGGAAGACCTTCACGCCCCGTTCGACGAGGAGAGGAAAGACCTTCCACGCGGCGGCCAGACCCGGCGGATCGCCGTCGTAGGCGACGACGACGGCCGGGACCTGACGGGCGAGGAGATCCGCCTGGGTCGTCGTCAGCGCCGTTCCCATCGAGGCGACGGCCCAGGGAATGCCGGCCCTCTCGAACGCGATGCGGTCGAAGTACCCCTCGCAGAGGACCAGCTTCTCGCTCTTGCGTGCCCCTTCGCGGGCCCGGTCGAGGCCGTAGAGGACCTTGCCTTTCGTGAACCGGGCGGTCTCGGGGCTGTTGATGTACTTGGCCGGGTCGTCGCCGAGGGCCCGGCCGCCGAACGCGAGGACCTCGCCCCGCGCGTCCCGGATCTCGAGGGTGAGGCGGTTGCGGAAGCGGTCGTAGACGCGCCCCGTCTCCTGGTTCTTCTGGAGGAGGCCGGCCTCGAGGAGGACCTCCTCGGTGAACGTGCTCGAGAGGCCGCGCACGAGGCCGTCCCACGCGTCGGGGGCCGCCCCGAAGCCGAGAGGAGCCCACTCCTCGCGGGGGACGCCGCGCCCCTCGAGAACCGCGATCGCCGCACGGCTCTTCGGCAGCTCCTCGCGGAAGAACTTCGCGGCGGCCAGGAGCGCCTCGGCGGCGCGCGTCTCCTTCGCCCGGTCGGCACGGGAGCCGGAGCGGCGCGTCGGGATCGGAATCCCCGCGCGGCCCGCGAGGTAGGCGACGGCCTCGGGGAACTCGAGCTTCTCGGTCTCGCGGATGAAGGTGATCGCGTCGCCCTTGGCCCCGCAGCCGAAGCAGTAGTAGAAGCCCTTGTCGGGGTGGACGTGGAACGAGGGGGTCTTCTCGCCGTGGAACGGGCAGAGCCCCTTCCAGGAATTGCCCGCCTTCTTCAGCCCGGTGACGGCCCCGACGAGCGCGACGAGATCGGTCGCCGCGAGGACGTCGTGCTTGAGGTCGTCGGTGATCTCGTAGGAGGCGTCCACGTGGCTCTCAGATTCGGAACGAGACCGGGGCGGCGTTCATTCCGCTAGTCCGCCAAGTCGGCGCTCGCCGGGGGGCTGCCTCTCCGGGGGGCTGAGCTGCGCGCGCCCCCCGGACCCCCCACCGCGACTCCAACGCATCAGTCACTCAATTCAGCGATGGTGGCGGCGTCGCCACCTTCCTGCGCGTCGCCGGGTCGGTAGCTCG
>CALBDV010000421.1 GCA_937927565.1 uncultured Holophagales bacterium | reverse complement strand
TTTCCACCGTCGACGAGCAGCTCTTCCAGTACCGGCTCTCGAACACGCTCGACGGCACGCTCCCGTACATGCCTCCCGAGAACTTCGTTCAGGCGACCCCGGAGGACCCGGAGGAGTGCCGGCGGATGGTCCTGACGAAGGACGTCTATGCCCTCGGCATCACCCTCGTCCGCATCGTGAATGGCCGGTTCCCCGAGGGTTTCTATACGAGCATGACGTCGCTCGTGCAGAAGAAGGAGCGCCTCGAGGAGATGCCGGTGACGCTTCCGGCGACGCTGCCGGAGGCACTGCGGAGTCTCGTCCTCTCGATGTGCCGGACCTCCTGGAGGGAACGCCCTCCGCTCCCGGTCGTCGTCCGCTCGCTCGAGGCGCTGCGCCGCGTCGCGACGCCGGAGGAGAGGGCTCGTCTCGTCGCCGCTCCGCGTGTCGAGATCGTCGTGGAGGCGCCCCCGCGTGTGCCGGAGGAGTTCGTCGGGCCGTACCGGCTCGTCGACGCGGCGTTCGCGGCCCGGAATCCGGGCGACGGCCAGGCTCGCCCGCTCGCGGAGCTGCACGACCCGTTCGGCCGCCGTCTCGTCGGAGTGCCGTTCGAGTTTCGTTCGGCGAACGAGGAGGCGGACTTCTACGAGCAGAAGCGTGGCCTCCTCGGCGATCTCAACGCGGTCCGCCTCCGGCATCCCGAGCTCTTTCCCGGCAGCTTCCGGGACCTCGTGAGGCAGGGGATCGGAGAGGACCTCTTTCTCGTCTGGATCGTCCGGCCGCTCCTCGAGGGGGCGATCGACCTCGACCTCTACCTCTCGAAAGAGAGACCCGATGCGACGCTCCTCGAGCGCATCGAGATCCTGCGCCGCGTGGCCGAGGCGCTCGCGGCCCTGGAGGAAGGGGGGTACACGCTCGCCACGCTTTCGCCGCAGCTCGTCTTCTTCGTCCCGCCGCCACCGGAGGGGAGTGTCGAGCCATCCCCGTCGCAGGCGGCGCGGACTCTCCCCGTCGCGGCCCTGTTCGACATTCCGGCTCCGGCGACGGGTCGGAGGTTCCGACAGGAGCTGATGGGATCCGCCTCTGCGGTGAGGGTCACGCCGGAGGCGACAGGCCGGGTCGTGGCAGGTTTCTTCGATGTCGCGGCGCGCATGAAGGTCCTCGCGATGCTCGGCGGCGCAGAAAAGGACGCCTTCCTCCAGATCAGCGACGCGCAGAGCTGGGCCGAACGGGTCGACCTCCTTCGCTGGATCGAGACACGTCTGGGCTGACATCGAGGACCGGCCCCGTCCGGGATTCAGGCGAACAGGCCTCCTCGCGATCGACGGGGAAAACGGCGTTCATCCCGAGAGCTGGTGTCCGAGCTGCGACTCATCGCAGCCCGCGTCGTCGATCACGATGCCCCGGCAGCCCGGCCCTCTTGCAGGAGAGAAGAGGATGGGGGAATGGAGGTGTGGACCTGTTTGGAAGGCGGAAAGGTGCGGAATAGAGGTGGGGGGAAGGGGATGGGACTCCTCCGCCAGGTCCGGGAGCCGGGGCAGCGATCAATCGACGTGTTCACAGGAGCCTTCCGGCGGTCCCAGTGGGGGCCACGGGGCCACGAAGGCTCGCCTTCTGGAGGCGTGGATCGAGGGAGTCGGCGAACTGCTCCAGGGTGAGCGGGTCGAGTGAGACGAGGGTCTCGATCTCGGCGCGCGTCAGCTCGCAGCCCCGGTCGGCGAGGCCGCGGACGACCCGCTCGGGTTCCTCGTGGAAGGCACGCCGGAAATCCTCGTCCGTGACGAGCCTTCCGACGATCCGTTCCACGTTGGCCTGCGACATCTTCGACTTCTCTCGAATCGAGGTCTTACAAGAGCCGTGCCAGTGCCCATCGCGGTGCTCCCGGCCGCCTGCGAGCGCACCGTTGAGGTGCCGGGGCGTGCGGGACAGGCAGACGCCCGCAAAGGGAGGTGCGGAGAAGCCTCCACTCTGTAGAATTCGCCGCATCGCGAAACGGCGGGTAGCCCTGCCGGCGACCCGTTCGAGCCGCCCTCGCGAAGGAGGATTCGTCCGTGAAGAGGAACCGCACTCTCGTAATCCTGGGGGCCTGCGCCCTCGTCCTGTCGGTCGGCTGCCGGAAGAAGGAGGCCCCCGAGGCCGAGGGGAAGGAGCTGTCGAAGAACCCCATCGCCGCCTTCGGCCAGATCCAGGAGGCCGTCAAGAAGGCGGAGCAGGCCGCGAAGGAATCGCAGGACATGAAGCCGGTCGAGCCGGTCCACTTCTCGAAGCTCATCGAGCTCCTGCCGAAGGTCCCCGGCGCGTGGACGGCCGACGGTGAGCCGCGCGGCGAGACGACGAACGCCATGGGCTTCAAGGTCTCGATGGCCGAGCAGAGCTTCTCGCAGGAAGGCAAGAGCCTCCGCGTGAAGATCACCGACGGTGCGTTCAACGCGCCGCTCTACACCGTCATCACGATGGCCGCGCAGTTCGCGCAGGAGTCGACCGAGGGCTACCAGAAGGGCGTCACGCTCGACGGCAACCCGGGCGTCGAGAAGTGGCGGAAGGACGGCGGTGACGCCGAGCTGAACGTCGTCGTCGGGAAGCGCTTCTTCGTCGAGATCGAAGGCTCGGGCATCACTCCCGAGATCGTCCGCGAGGTCTGGGGCTCGGTCGACCGGGCGAAGCTGGCCGGCCTGAAGTGATGGAGGGCACGATGAACATCGGCATCCCGAAGGAGTGCCGCCCCGACGAGTTCCGGGTGGGGATCTCGCCCGTCGGGGTGAGGATGCTCCGGGGGGCCGGGCACACCTGCTTCGTCGAGACCGGCGCCGGGACCGGCTCCGGCTTCACCGACGAGCAGTACCGCCAGGCGGGCGCGACGATCGTCCACTCCGCCGAGGAGGCGTGGCGGCGGGCGGACCTCGTCCTGAAGGTGAGCCGTCCCACGATGGAGGAGCTCGACTGGCTCCAGGCGGGCAAGGCTCTGATGGCCTACCTCTACCTCGCCGCGGCACACCCGGGAAAGCTCGACGTTCTCCTCGAGAAGAGGATCTCCGCCGTCGCCTACGAGCAGATCCAGCTCGCCGACGGGACCCTGCCCGTACTGAAGCCCCTCAGCCAGATCGGCGGCCGGATGGCCGCCCAGATCGCGGCGCACCTCCTGCAGAACGACTCGGGCGGTCACGGCAAGCTGATCGGCGGGGTTGCCGGCGTCCCCCCGTCGGAGGTGGTCGTCGTCGGGGCCGGAGTCTCCGGCGAGGCCGCCGCGCGGGCCTTTCTCGGGATGGGAGCTCACGTCACGGTCCTCGACCGGGACCTCACCCGCCTCCAGACGCTCGACGAGCTCCTCTCCGGCCGCCTCGTCACGGTCGTCGCGCATCCGTTCCACGTCGCACGGGCGGCGGAGTACGCCGACGTCCTCGTCGGAGCCGTCATGGTGCCGGGCGAGCGCTCGCCCATCGTCCTGACGCGGGCCATGCTCCGGAAGATGAAGCCGGGAGCCCTTTTCATCGACCTCTCCATCGACCAGGGAGGCTGCGCCGAGACGTCCCGTCCGACGACGCACCAGGCGCCCACCTACGTCGAGGACGGCGTCGTCCACTGCTGCATCCCGAACCTCCCCGGCGTCGTCGCCCGGACCTCGACGCACGCCTTCCTCAACGCGGCCGCGCCCTGGATCGAGCGGGTCGTCGTCCAGGGGGTGGAGGCGGCCGCCGCGGCGGACCCGGCCCTCGCCCACGGCGTCGTCACCCACGCGGGCGAGGTCCGGAACTTCAAGCGGGTGTCCTACACCCGCCCCGTCGCCTGAGACAGGAAGCGAACGCACCACCATGAGCTGGCTTCACAACTACCACAACCGGATCGTCAGCGCCGAAGAAGCGGTCGAGTCGATCCAGTCCGAGAACCGAGTGTTCCTCACCGGGAACAGCTCCGTGCCCCAGGTCATCATGAAGGCCCTCGTGGAGAGGGCCATGTCCCTGTCGAACGTGGAGCTCGTCCAGGTCCTCACGATCGGGAGCGTGGACTACACGGACCCGAGGCTCGAGGGCCACCTCCGCGTGAACACGCTCTTCGTGAGCGAGAACGTGAGGGCGGCCGTGAACGAGGGGCGCGCCGACTTCACGCCGTGCCGCCTCGGGGAGATCCCCCTCCTCTTCTCGTCGGGAGTCCTGCCGCTGGACGTCGCGCTCATCCACGTCACCCCGCCCGACGAGCACGGCTTCTGCTCCTTTGGCGTCGAGGTCGGCGTCACGAAGGCCGCGGCCCAGGCCGCGAAGCTCGTCATCGCCGAGCTGAACCCGAACATGCCGAGGACCCTCGGCGACTCCTTCATCCACATCAGCCGGATCCACAAGATCGTCCCGGTCGACTACCCGCTCACCGAGGCCAAGCTCGGCAAGGCCAACGACCTGACGATGCGCATCGGCAAGCACGTCGCCTCGATGATCGAGGACGGCTCGACGATGCAGATGGGGATCGGCGCGATTCCCGACGCGGTCCTGAACTTCCTCCACGACAAGAAGGACCTCGGCGTCCACACCGAGCTCTTCTCCGACGGCGTCGTCGACCTCTACGAACGGGGCGTCATCACGGGGGAGAAGAAGACGATCCACCGCGGGAAGATGATCGCGGGCTTCCTGATCGGCTCGAAGCGGCTCTACGACTTCGTCGACAACAACCCGATCGTCGAGCTCCACCCGACCGAGTACGTCAACGACCCGTACGTCATCAAGCAGAACGACAGGCAGGTGGCGATCAACTCGGCCATCGAGGTCGACCTGACGGGGCAGGTGTGCGCGGACTCCATCGGGACCCGGATGTTCTCGGGTGTCGGCGGACAGCTCGATTTCATCCGGGGCGCAGCCCGCTCCCGCGGGGGCAAGCCGATCATCGCCCTTCCGTCCGAGGGGACGACGAAGAAGGGGGAGCGGTACAGCCGGATCGTCCCGACGCTGAAGGTCGGCGCGGGGGTCGTGACGACGCGGAACGACGTCCACTTCGTCGTCACCGAGTACGGCGTCGCGAACCTCTACGGAAAGACCTTCCGGCAGAGGGCGAAGGCCCTCATCGACGTGGCCCACCCCGATTTCCGCGCGGAGCTGGAGCGGAAGGCGATCGAGCTTCGGTACCTCTGAGGCCGCGCGGGTCGCATGGAGGGAGTGCCGCCCGGCAGTGCCGGGCGGCACTCGGTTTTCAGGCCCTCGCGTTTCGCTCGTCCGAACGGATTCTCCCGTCCACCATCGTGAGGATCCGGTCGCAGCGGGCGGCGATCCGCTCGTCGTGCGTGACGACGAGGAACGCCGTCCGGTGCTCGGTGGAGACCTTCCGCAGGAGCTCGAAGACCTGCTTGCCCGATTCGGTGTCGAGGTTCCCGGTCGGTTCGTCCGCGAGGACGAGAGGCGGCTCGAGGACGAGCGCTCTCGCCACCGCGACGCGCTGCTGCTGGCCTCCCGAGAGCTTGGTCGCCTTGTAGAGGGCGCGGTCCGCGAGGCCTATCTCCTCCAGGAGTGACAGGGCCCGCTCGCGCATCCCCTTCTCCTCGCGGCCCCTGGCGGCGAGCATCGGCATCATCACGTTCTCGAGGGCCGTGAACTCGGGCAGCAGGTGGTGGAACTGGAAGACGAAGCCGAGGCTCCGCCCCCTCACGGCGCTCCTCTCGTCGTCCGTCAGGCCGGTGGTGTCCCGGCCCGCGAGGAGGATCCGGCCCGAAGTGGGGCGATCGAGGAGGCCGAGGAGGTTCAGGAGGGTGCTCTTCCCGGAGCCGGAGGGGCCGACGAGGGCCGTGAACTCCGAGGGGAGTACTTCGAGATCGATCCCGTGGAGGATCTCCGTGACGACCTCGGTGCCGAAGGACTTCGTGACCCCCTCGAGGACGACGAGGGGCTCAGCCATATCGGATGACGTCGCCTGGATCGAGGGAGGCCGCCCGCTCGGCAGGCGCGACGGCTGCGAGGAGACCCGTGACGGTGGCGATGGCGGCGGCGCCCAGGAAGAGCGCGGGTGTCAGATTCACGGGGAAGGTGGCGGTCCCGTCGGGGTTCCTCGCGAGCGAGGCGAAGAAGAAGGAGAGACCCGCGCCGAGGGCCGAGCCGAGGAGCGAACCGCCGAGACCGAGGACGGCTCCCTGGACGAGGAAGATTCGGACGACCTGCACCGTACGCGTCCCCATCGCCTTGAGGATCCCGATCTCGCGCGACTTCTGTACGACGGAGACGACGAGGACGCTCGCGATGCCGAGGGCGACCGCGACGACGACGAAGAACTGGATCATCCAGCTCGAGGCACTCTGGGACCTGAGGCCGGTGAGGAGCTGCTGGTTGAGCTTCATCCAGCTGTCGGCCTGGAGGCCGGTCCGGGCGACGATCTCCTCCGCGACCCGCTCGGCGTCGAAGATCTCCGCGACCTTCAGCTCGATCGTCGAGATCCCGCCCGCCAGGTCGAGGAGGGTCTGGGCGGCGCGCAGGGAGACGAAGACCCACCGCGCGTTCAGGTCCTTGTTGCCGACGTCGAAGACGCCCGCGACGAGGAAGACCTCGGAACGGCCGGCGGGGGTCTCGAGGCGCACCTTGTCTCCAACCGAGACGCCGAGGTCGGCGGCGAGCTCGACGCCGATCACGGCGTTGGTCGCGTCGACACGGAACTCCCCGGCCGTCATCCGGGGACCCATGTCGATGATCCGCCGGAAGCTCGACGGCTCGATGCCGCGGAGGGCGACGGATCGGTTCGCCAGGCCCCTGAGAGCGAAAGCGGCGCCCGCGACGGTGGGTGAGGCGGCCCGGACCCGGGGGAGGGTGAGGAGAAGCTCCAGCGTCTGCGGCCAGCCGACGATCGAGCGAAGACGCTGGGCCGGCCGCTCGACCCGCGGGGCGACGGCGAGGCCAGGCGAGCTTTCGGTAACGGGCCGGACGAGGTCTTCCGGGGCGCGGACGACGATGTGGGCCTGCGTGCCGAGAGTCCTTTCGATGAGCGACTCCTGCAGCCCTCCGATGAGGGCCGAGAGGAAGACGATGACGGCGACGCCCACCCCGATTCCCGAGAGGATCAGGATCGTCTGGATCTTCCCCTCCCGCAGGAAGCGGAGGGCGACGAGCACTTCGAAGGGCACGTCAGCGTCCCGCCGGAGGAGCCGCCCGGACCCGCTGCCCGTCCCTGGTCCTTCCGGGCTGGCGGACGATCAGGTCGCCTTCGGCGAGCCCCTTCACGACCTCGGCGACGGCGCCGCCGCGGGCGCCGAGAGTGAGGGGGGCCCGGACGGCCTTCCGGCCGCGCAAGGCGAGGACCCACGGTTCGGAGGCCGCGTCGCGGATCGACTCGAGGGGGACGACGAGGACCCCCGCGCGTTTCCCGACCTCCAGCTCGACGGAGAGGGTCATGTCGGTCTTCAGGTCGTCGGGCGGATCGGAAACACGCAGCTTCACGTCGACCGTACCGCGGGCGAGGTCGACGCCCGGGGAGATCGAGATCACCTCCGCGGCGAACGAGCGGTCGGGGTAGGCGTCGGCAGAGGCGCGTGCCTTCTGACCGACCCGGAGGGCGGGGAGGTTCTTCTCGTCGGGCTGCGCGAGGATCTGCGTTTCCCGGTCCAGCGCCATCGTCAGGAGGGCCCTCCCGGGTGACACGACGTCGCCCGGCTCGACCGCGCGGAGAAGAACGATCCCGGGCTCGGGAGCGAGGATGCGCAGCTGCGCGACGCGTGCCTCGGCGGCCTCCACGGCGGCGGCGGCGGAGCGTTCGTCCGCGCCGCCCGCGGCGGCGGACCGGGCCTTTTCCGTCGCAGCGGCGACGGCGCTGCGGGCAAGGTCGCGGGACTGGCGCGCGGCGTCCTCCTCGCGCTCGCTCACGAAGCCCTCGGTCCTGAGGGCGGCGATGCGCGCGAGCTGTCGCTCCTCGATCGCGAGCTTCAGCGTCGCTTGCGTGCGTTCTTCCTCGGCCGACCGGCGGTCCGTGCCACGCGACTGCTCCAGCCGCGCGCGGGCCTCAGCCAGCGCGGCGGCCGCTTCCCGGTCGTCGAGGCGGACGAGGAGCTGGCCGGCCCTTACGCGGTCGCCTTCCTCGACGAGGACCGATTCGACCCTCGCGGTGACCGTCGAGCCGAGGGCGGCCTTCGATCGCGCCAGGACCCGGCCGCTGACGACGAGAGTCTCGAGGAGGTCCTGCCGGGCCACGCGGACGGTCTCGACGGGGCGCCCTCGCAGGGAGCGGACTCCGAGAACCACGAGGCCGAGGAGGAGGACAGCGGAGCCGGCGCGGCCCACACGGGATCGCGGGAAGGGAATGGACATCCCGCGAAGTGTGGCACGGGTGGGGTCGGCCGGATGACGAAGAGGGGAGCGACCCTGCGGTCGCTCCCCTCGAGAAGCCCTGAGATTCGGGTCGGCTTACTTGCCGGCGCGATACGCGTCCCACTGGGCGCGCATGCGGGTGATCTGGCCCCCCGTGAAGAGGTACATGCAGGAGTCGTCGGTGTAGTCCATGAAGTTCTCGATCGGGTCGTTGCCGGGGTACCTCGTGCCCGTGCACGAGTTGCGGCCGGTCGGGCAGCCGTAGGCGGCGCTCTTCTCGGCGTTCGTGTCGGCAACGTAGTCGCCGCCCGTGGTTCCGGTCTTACAGCCGCCCTGGAACGTGTGGTAGAGGCCCATCCAGTGGCCGACCTCGTGGGTGCCGGTATCTCCGAGGTTGTAGGGGGCCGCGGAGCCGCCCGGGAGCGAGGAGTTGAGAAGGACGACGCCGTCCTTGAGGGGAGCGCTCTGGTAGCTCGACGGGAAGGTCGCCCAGCCGAGGAGACCGCCGCCAGGGTTGGCGATGTAGATGTTGAGGTCGTTGGCCGAGCCCTTGCGCAGGGCGGTCTTGGCAGCCGTCTCGGCGGAGGAGCCCGGAGACATCGCGTACCAGGTGGCGTTCGACGTCCGGTCCGTCGAGACGTGGTTGAAGGAAACGCCGGTACTGGCGTAGGCCGCATTCAGGACCGAGATCTGGCTGGCGATCATCTGGTCGCTGACGTTTCCGGCAGTCCCGTTCGTGATGACGTGGACGTAGGTCGGGATGACGGTTCCGACGGCGAAGAGCGCCTCGAACCGGGGTCGCTGGCTCAGCTCGAAGAGGAACTGCTCCTCGAGGGCGGCAGCGGTGTCCGCGTCGGGATGGAACGTCTGGCACCGACGGCCGGCCTCGACGAAATCACGATGGCTGGCCCACTCCTCTCCCTCGAACAGGAAGGGCTGGTCAACGTTGCGACGCTCTTCGAGCGGCTGTACCGCGGTGTCGGCACCTTCGAGCACGACGGACGGGTCGAGGCCACGACGCTCTTCGAGCGGCTGGGCAGCGGTGGCGGTGAGGGCAAGCGGGAGCAACAGGGCGGCCAGAAGGGGCTTGGCGTTCAACGTCTTCTCCTCCTCGATAACCGGTCGTCCGGTTTCGTCCCTATGAGCGAGAAGCGTGCCAGCCGTTTTGCAGTGAAAGAGGCCTCGCTTGGGTCAGATTTAGCCGCATACCAGGTCTATGGTCGGGGCTAACTTTGACCCGGGGTCTATTCGAGACCCTTTTGCCCGCTGCGTCGGGTTCAGGCCGTTCAGGTCGGGCGTCGCCGGGCGACCAGGAGTTCCAGGAATTCGACGAAGCGCCGGCCGATTCCGTCGGCGTCGAAGGTCTCGTGAACTCGCCGTCTGCCGGCCCGCCCGATCGCCACGGCCCGATCCTGCTCGAGCAGGAGAGAGACGCAGGCCGCCGCCAGGCCTTCCGGACCATCCGCGAGGAGAATCTCCGTCCCGTCGAGGGCGCCGATCCCGGTCGCCCCGAGATGGCTCGAGACGACCGGAACGCCAAGGGCCATCGCCTCGAGGATCTTGACCCGCATGCCGCCGCCGGAACGGAGGGGGACGACCATGGCCGCCCCGGACGCAAGGAATTCGCGAGCGTCGGGCACGCGGCCGAGAAAGCGGACGCCCTCGGCCCCGAGGCGTCGGGCGAGGTCCGCCGGCGGATTGCTCCCGCCGATATGGAACCGGGCCCGGGGGACCGCACGCCTCACCATCGGCCAGACGTTCTGGAGGAACCACGTCACCGCCTCGAGGTTCGGTCTCCAGTCGAGCGATCCGAGGAAGGAGAGGGTGAGAGGGGCACCGAGACCAGAGCGGTCGGGATACTCGCAGGCCTCGATTCCGACCGGGGCGACATGGAGGGCGACGGTCGCGCCGAGCCGGGCGTAGGTCCCGGCGTCCTCCTGGGTGACCGCGGCGATGGCGTCGACGTCGTTCAGCGTCGCAACCTCGAACTCCCGGAGCCGCCGCGCGAGGTGACCCAGGTAGAGCCTCCGCGCGATTCCGCGCTCGCCCTTCGCGAGTCCCTCCCAGATCTCGTGCTCGACGTTGACGGAGCGAAGCACGAGGCGCGCCCCGGTGGCCTCGCGCAGGGCCGGAACGTACGGGACCATGAAGAGGCTCTCGAGAAGGACGACGTCGGGTGCGTCGTCGCGGACGACCTGCCGCAGGCGCGTCTCGAACGGCTTCGAATAGAAGCGCTCGACGTTGTACGAGGTGCCGAGAGCGAGGCTCCTGAGTGCGCCGAAGACCCGGACCGAGGTGTCGACGTCGATCGTCTCGAGGCGCAGGTCGCAGGCTTCGTCGGGGAGGTCGGACGGGTCGGCGCGGTGCTTGCCTGGGTTCAGCGACAGCGTCCTCACGTCCGCCCCTGCCTTCCGCAGCGAGAGGGCGAGGACCCGCATCGAAAGCCGCCCGCCGTCGTCGGTGGGCCAGGGGACCTTCGGACAGAGCTGGAGGATCCTCAGTCGAACCCCCGTGGAGGCGAATCGGCCCGGCGGAATCCGCCGGGCCGCAGTGAAGGGGAAGTCCCGGCCGCGGTCAGCCGTGGATGTTGTGGCCGCCGACCGCCTCGGCCGCCTCGTGGAGCGCCTCGGAGAGCGTCGGATGAGCGTGGATCGTCCGGACCATCTCCTCGGTCGTCGCCTCGCAGCGCAGGAATGCCGCAGCCTGGCCGATCAGCTCGGTGGCGTGCGGGCCGACGATGTGGACTCCGAGGACCTCGTCGTACCTGCGGTCGGAGACGATCTTCACGAACCCCTCGTTCGTGTGCTCCATCGCCGACTTCGCGAGGACCTGGAATCCGAACCTCCCGACCTTCACCTCGAAGCCGCGCTCTTTCGCCTTCGCCTCCGTGAGGCCGATGGAGGCGACCTCGGGGTCGCAGTAGGTGCACCCTGGGACCTGGTCGCGGTTGATCGGCACGGTCGGATGCCCCGCCATCGTCTCGGCGGCGACGATCCCCTCGGCCGAGGCGACGTGGGCGAGCCAGATGGTCGGGGTGCAGTCACCGATGGCGTAGACACCGGCCACGTTCGTCCGCTGGTATCCGTCGACCTTGACGTAGCCCCGTTCCGTCGCGACGCCCGCGGCCTCGAGGCCGAGCCCTTCGGTGACGGGCCGACGACCCACGGCCAGGATGACCCACTCGACGTCCCACACCTTCGAGACGCCGTCGACCGTCTTCGCGGCGACCTTGAGAGTGCCGTCCGGGTTCTCGGCCACGGCCTCGACCGCGGTCCCCGTCCAGCACTCGATGCCGCGCTTCCGGAACGACTTCTCGACCTCCTTCGAGACCTCCTCGTCCTCCACCGGGAGGAGGCGGGGGAGGACCTCGACGAGGACGGTCTTCGCCCCGTAGCGCGCGTAGCACGACGCGAACTCGGAGCCGACGGCGCCCGAGCCGATGACGAGGACCGACTTCGGGACGTGCGTCGACTTCAGGACGTGATCGGAGTTGAGGATCTTCACGCCGTCGGCCTTCAGGAACGGCAGGTCGCGCGGAGCCGAGCCGGTTGCGAGGAGGATGTTCTTCACGTCGAAGACCTTCTCTCCTTCAGGGACGGCCACGGCGACCCGGCCGGGGCCGTCGAGGCGGCCGAACCCGGGAACGACGTCGACCTTGTTCTTCTTCATGAGGTACTCGACGCCGCGGGCGCCCTTGACGACGACCTTGTCGCGGAACTTCCGGA
>CALBDV010000420.1 GCA_937927565.1 uncultured Holophagales bacterium | reverse complement strand
CGACGGCCGCGCGGGTGAGGCGCTCGGAGGCGTCCCCTTCCTTCAGGCCGATCGTCGGGTTGTGGAGGATCTTGTGGAGGAGCGTCTCGGTCATCCGCTCGACGACCGCGCGGTCCTCGGGCGAGAGGCGCGAGAGCTTGCCGGAGTAGCGCTCGAGCTCGTCGCGCCGCGCCTTCTCGAACCTCTCGTGGAGCGTCTTGAGGGTGTCGACGTGAGAGAGCCCCGCGAGCCAGCCGAGGAACTTCTGCGTGGAATCCTCGACGATCCGTTCGGCGTGCGGGACGTCGGTCATCCGGTCCTTGGCGTTGTCGCAGGCGAGCTCGCCGAGGGCGTCCATGTCGTACCGGTAGACGTCGGGCAGCCCGTCCACCGCCGGCTCGATGTCCCGCGGGACGGCGAGGTCGAGGATGAGGAGCGGCCCTCGCCTGCGGCCGCGGCCCAGGACGGGCTTGAGCATCGCCGCCGTGACGACCGGCTCGGTGGCGCCCGTGGCCGACAGGACGATGTCGACGTCGGCGAACGCCTTCGCCCGCTCCTCCCACGGGACCGTCCATCCGTGAAAGTGGGTCGCGAGCGCCTTGGCCTTCTCGGCCGAGCGGTTCGCGAAGAGGATCTGCTTCACGCCGTCGTCGGCGAGGAGGCGGGCCGTCAGCTCGACCGTCTCGCCCGCGCCGAGGAGCAGGACCTTGCACTCGGCGATCGACTCGAAGATGCGCCCGACGAGGCCGAGGGCGATGCCGGGGACGGAGACGGGGCGCGCCCCGAGCGACGTCTCCGTGCGGACCCTCTTGCCGCATTCGAGCGCCGACTGGAAGAGCCGTCCCGTGACGGCGCGGGCGGTCCCCGCCTCGGCGGCGCGGCGGTGGGCCTCGCGGATCTGCCCGAGGATCTGTGCCTCGCCGAGGACCATGGAGTCGAGGCCCGAGGCGACGCGGAAGAGGTGCCGCACCGTCGCCTCGCCACGCCCGGAGAGCGCCTTCTCGCGCAGGACGGCGCCGTCGACGGAGTGGAAGCGCGAGAAGAAGCCCGCGAGGGCCTCGAAGCTGTCGGGCACCTCGCTGACGCCGTAGATCTCGGCCCGGTTGCACGTGGAGACGACGGCCCCTTCGGTCAGGATGTGCTCGCGGAAGAGCCCTTCCAGAGCTTCGCGCGCCGTCTCGGGCGTGAAGGCGAGCCGGGCCCTCAGGTCGAGGTCCGACCCCTGGTGGTTCCAGCCGACGAAGACGATCTCGGGAGGCATCAGGTGAACGAGTGGACCTTCGAGAAGAAGAGGTTGACGGCGGTGTAGGAGATGAGGACGAGGATGAAACCGGCGACGGCGAGCCTGGCCGTCGTCACTGGGGAGGCGCCGCGGTGGGCTCTCACGAAGATCCAGAGGTAGAAGGCGAAGGTCCCGCCCGCACCCCAGACCTTCGCGTCGAGGAGCCACTCGGGGTGCTGCTCGTGCCAGACGCGGTACGCCCAGAGGAAACCCATCGTCAGCCCGGCGGCCATCGAGACGACGCCGACGCCGATGGAGGTGCGCGCGGCCCTCTCGAGGTAGCTCAGGGAGGGGAACCGCGAAACGGGGCCGTTCAGGATGTGCCGCTTGCTCCTCAGCCGTCGCCCGAGGACGAGGTAGAGGAGCGAGAGGGCGCACGCCACGGCGAAGGCCGAGTAGCTCAGCATGTTCAGCGTGACGTGGAACGCGAAGACCGAGCCACGAAGCTCCGGGCGAACCTCTCCGCCTCCCGGGACGACGAAGGAGAGGAGAAGGAAGAAGAGCGAGACCGGCATGAGGAACGGCCCGAGGGACCGGTCGTGGTGACGGGCCTCGAGGATGAGGCTCATGGCCGCCAGGAAGAGGCCGAAGAGGGCCATCGAGCCGAGGAGATCGCCGTAGGGAACCGTCTTCAGCGCGACGGAACGGACGTAGAGGAACCCGAAATTGAAGGCGGCCCCGAGGCCGGCGAGGACCGTCGCCAACCTTCCCGCCGAGACGAGCGGGTGACGGAGCCACACGACGTAGAGAACCGTCGCGCCCGCGTAGCAGAGGAGGGCGACGAGACCGAAGAGGGCGTTGGCGAAGCCTGTGCCGAACATCCGAACCGTTGATTATACGGACCGGCGGGGTCCTGTTCGGGAGATCGCCTCGCGCAGCGCCCGCGCCGAGGAGACCGCCTCCTCCGCGTCCCTCCCCCGGACCGTCAGGTGCCCCATCTTCCGTTTCGTTCCTACGCCCGCCTTGCCGTAGAGCACGACCTCGAGGAGACCGGGGCTTCCTTCCCACGCCCCGAGGTCGAGCGATCCGGTCGTTCCCTGCGCCTCCCAGACCTCGCCGAGGAGGTTCGCCATGCAGAAGGCGCCCGCGGAGACGAGCCGGGGCGGTACGAGGGGAATCCCGAGGAGGATTCGTGCCAGGGCCTCGAACTGACTGAAGGTGCAGGCCTTGCGCGTGACGTGCCCGGAGTTGTGGGGGCGCGGCGCGAACTCGTTCGTGAAGATCCGGACCTCCCCGGAGCGCGAGCGGGCGGACCGGCCGACGAAGAGCTCGGTCGTCAGGAGCCCCGTCACGCCGAGGGCGCGGGCGGCCGCCAGCGCCACCGCCTTCGCCTCCGCCTCGAGGTCGTCGGGGAGACGGGCCGGGACGAGGGTGACGTCGAGGACGTGGTCCCGGTGCTCGTTCTCGAAGAGCGGGAAGACGACCTCGTCGCCGCTTCTCTCGCGAGCGACGATGGCGCTCGTCTCGAGAACGATCTCGATCGGTTCCTCGAGGACCCAGCCCGAGGCGTCCAGCGTCGCGCGGGCGGGGGTCGAGAGAAGGGCCTCCAGATCGGCGGGCGAGGAGAGCTTCCACTGCCCCTTCCCGTCGTATCCGCCGCGGGCTGTCTTCAGAATCGCGGGGTATCCGAAGCCCCGCGCGGCCGCCGGGAGCTCCTCCGCCGTCCGGCCGTCGACGAAGTCGACGTGCGGGAGGCCGTGTGCGCGCAGGAACTCCTTCTCGAGCGCCCGGTTCTGCGTCGTCCGGAGGACGCCGAGAGACGGGAGGAGCTTGTCGAGGCCGGAAAGCTGCGCCAGCCCCTCGGTCTCCACGTTCTCGAACTCGTACGTCACGACGTCGCAGGCGTCGAAGAACTCCTGCAGGCGCGGCACGTCGCGCCACGACCCGCTCGCGGCACGCGCCGCCCGGCGAAGGGCGGGGGCGTTCGGATCGGGGTCGTAGACGTGGACGTCGGCCCCGAGGTCCTGGAGCGCGGGTGCCAGCATCGCGCCGAGCTGACCGCCGCCGAGGATGCCGACCGTCGTCACTCGGTCCTCTGGAGGCGGACCCGCTGGACCTCCTCGTTCCCTTCGCCGGCCTTCTCCCGGAGCGTCTCGCGGTACGCGGCGAGCTTCGTCGCGAGGCCGGGGTCGGAGAGCGCGAGGATCTTCACGGCGAACAGGCCCGCGTTCGTCGCCCCCGCGGGCCCGATGGCGAAGGTCGCCGTCGGAACTCCCGCGGGCATCTGGACGATGGAGAGGAGGCTGTCGAGGCCGGAGAGGGCGCTGCTCCGGACCGGTACGCCGAGGACCGGGAGGGTCGTGAGCGCCGCGACCATGCCGGGCAGGTGGGCGGCACCGCCCGCCCCGGCAATGATGACTTTCAGGCCCCTCGAGGCCGCCGACTTCGCGTAGTCGAACATCTCCTCGGGCATCCGGTGCGCGCTGACGACGGAGATCTCGTAAGGGACGTCGAACTCGAAGAGGATTCCCTCGGCCTTTGCGAGCGTCTCGTAGTCCGAGGCGCTCCCCATGACGATTCCGACGAGCGGCGTTCCCATCGTGCGGCCTCCGGTGCCGAGTCTATCGGGCCGACCGGAGCGCGGAGGCGACCGCCTCGAGCCGCACGCCGCGCGACGCCTTGACGAGGACGACGTCGCCGGGGCGGACGGCCTCGAGGACGGTGGCCACCGCCTCCTCGCCGGAAGGATGGAACGACGCCGGAATGCCGGCCGCGGCAGCGGCCGCGGCAAAGCGCGCCGCCTCGCCGTTCACGGCGACGAGAACGGCCGGAGCCGCGGCGACCGCTGCCCGCCCCACCTCGTCGTGCTCCCGGGCAGCGAGGGCTCCCAGTTCGCGCATCTCGCCGAGGACGACGACGAGCCGCCGGCCGAGGGAGTCGGCCATCTCGCGGGCGGTCCTGAGCGACGATCTCGCCGAGCCGGTGTTCGAGTTGTAGGTGTCGTCGAGGAGAACGGTCCCGTCCGCGAGGGTCTCCACGGCGAATCGGCCGTCGCGAACGGACGCTACGCGCAGGAGGGCCTCGCGGAGCGCCGCGGCAGGGGCGACCACGTCGAGCAGGGCGCGCGCGACGGCGAGCGCCGCCAGCGCCGCCAGCGTTCCCGCCTCGCCGGGGAGCGGAACCACGTACTCCTGCGGCTCGCCGCCGTCGAAGGCGACGCGGACGAGGCTCCCGGAGAGGTCCCGCGGCTCCCGCGAGA
>CALBDV010000419.1 GCA_937927565.1 uncultured Holophagales bacterium | reverse complement strand
GCGGCTACCTGACGCAGGGGGAGCTCTACCGCCTCGGGGCGATCACGACCGTCTTCAGCTTCCTCGTCTACGCCGTCGCCGGGACCCCCTGGGTCCTCCTCATCGCGAAATAGAGCACACAGGAGTGAGATGACCTGGTTTCTCGATGCCCTCCGCCAGAACCCCGAACTCGCGATCTTCCTGACGCTCGCCATCGGCTTCCTGATCGGCCGGCTCAAGATCGGCTCCTTCACCCTCGGCAACGTCGTCGGGACGCTCATCGCCGGCGTCGTCGTCGGGCAGATCGGCGTCGACGTCCACCCGCTCGTCAAGATCGTCTTCTTCGACCTCTTCCTCTTCGCCACCGGCTACAAGGTCGGCCCGCAGTTCTTCCGGGGGCTGAAGAAGAACGCCCTCACGCAGGTGTCGCTGACGGTCGTCCTCTGCGTCACGAGCCTCCTGACGACCTTCGTCGCGGCGAAGATCTTCAAGTACGACGTCGGGACGGCCGCCGGCCTCATGGCGGGTGCCTTCACCGAGTCGACGGTCATCGGGACGGCGGGCGACGCGATCGGCCGGCTGGACATTTCCGAGGCCGAGAAGACGCGCCTGAGGAACAACATCCCGGTGGCGTATGCCGTCTCGTACCTCGTCGGGACCGGCTTCGTCGTCTGGTTCCTCTCGAACCTCGCGCCCCGCCTCCTGAAGGTGAACCTGAAGGAGGAAGCCCGGAAGCTCGAGGCGCAGATGGGTGGCGGAAAGCCCGGGAACCAGGACGAGGCGTCCGGCTACCGGCCGTGGGCCATCCGTGCCTACCGATTGCCCGACGGAGCCCCGCCCTGGCGGACCGTCGGGGAGCTCGAGAAGGCGGTGCCGGGGCAGCGGATCTTCGTGAAGCGAATCCGGCGCGATGGCGAGGTGCTCGTCCCCGTACCCGACACGGTCCTTGCCGGCGGCGACGTGATCGCCATCGCGGCCCGCCGAACGGCCCTCTTCGAGCTGAACCTCCCCATCGCGAACGAGGTCGAGGACCGGGACCTCCTGGACTTCCCCCTCGCGGCGCGCGACGTCGTCGTGACGAACAAGGCGGTCGCGGGTCGCACGCTCGAGGAGCTCGCCGAATCGCACGGACGCGGCATCGTTCTCATGAAGCTCATTCGGGCGACGGAGGAGATCCCCTTCACGGGTTCGACGACGCTCGACCGTGGCGACCTGATGCGGATCGCCGGCTCGCCGGAGGACGTGGAGCGCGCCGGGAAGGGCCTCGGTTACGTCGAGCGTCCGTCGAGCGAGACGGACGTCGTCTTCGTCGGTCTCGGCATCCTCCTCGGCGGCTTCGTCGGGCTCCTGACCGTCACCGTCGGCGGCCTCCCGCTCAGCCTCACGGCGAGCGGCGGGGCGCTCATCATGGGCCTCGTCTTCGGCTGGCTCCGCTCCGTCCGCCCGACGTTCGGGAGGATCCCCGAGCCGGCGCTCTGGGTCTTCGACACGATCGGCCTCGCCGTCTTCATCGGCGTCGTCGGGCTGAACGCGGGGCCGACGTTCGTAGCGGGCCTGAAGGAGACCGGCCCGAGCCTCCTCCTCGTCGGCTTCGTCGTGGCGGTCCTGCCGCACACGGCGGCGCTCCTCTTCGGCCGGTACGTCCTCAGGATGAACCCCGTCATCCTCCTCGGCGCCTGCTCCGGCGCCGGTACCGTCACGGCCGCCCTCCGCTCGATCCAGGACGAAGCGGACAGCAAGCTCCCCGTCCTCGGCTACACCGTCCCCTACGCCGTCGGCAACATCCTCCTCACGGCCTGGGGACCCGTCATCGTCATGCTTCTGCATTAGGAGGTTTCGCAAGTGTCGAAGTCGCCGTTCGTCGCCCTCTCTCTCGCCGTTCTCCTCGCCTCGGCCGCCTCGGCCGCGCCGCAGGCCCAGCCCGCACAACCCGTCCCCCAGCCCGCCCTCGCCCGGGTCGTCATCCTCGCGACCGGCGGCACGATCGCCGGCGTCCAGCCGAAGGAGGGCGAGGCGGGCTACAAGTCCGGCTCCGTCTCCGTCGAGTCGCTCGTCGCGGCGGCCCCGGGTCTCGAGAAGCTCGCCACCATCAAGGGGGAGCAGATCGCGAGCATCGGCAGCCAGGACATGAACGACTTCGTCTGGATCAAGCTCGCCCGGAAGGCCGCCGAGTACCTCGCTTCCCCCGACGTGGACGGGATCGTCGTAACCCACGGGACCGACACGCTCGAGGAGACGGCGTACTTCCTCAACCTCGTCCTGAAGAGCGACAAGCCCGTCGTCCTCGTCGGCTCGATGCGCCCCTCGACCGAGCTGAGCGCCGAGGGCCCGTCGAACCTCTACAACGCGATGTCGGTCGCCGCCAGCCCCGAGGCCCGCGGCCGCGGCGTCCTCGTCGTCGCGAACGACACGCTCCACGCCGCGCGCGCCCTGCAGAAGACCCACACGACGTCCGTCCAGACCATGATCTCGGTCAACCGCGGCCCGGTGGCGGAAGTCCTCAAGGGGACGAAGCCGGTCTGGTTCCTCCCGCCGGCCGCCACCGCTCCGAAGACGAGCTTCGGCGTCGCGGGCCTCGATGCGATGCCTCGCGTCGACATCGTCTACGCCCACGAGAACGCCGACGGGGTGCAGGTCAAGGCGGCCGTCGCGGCGGGTGCGAAGGGGATCGTCCTCGCCGGCGTCGGCGACGGGAACGCGACGAAGCCGATGATCGACGCCCTCGCCGAGGCCGCGAAGGCCGGCGTCGTCGTCGTCCGCGCCACGCGCGTCGGGAGCGGCATCGTCCGCCGGAACATCGAGGTCAACGACGACCAGCTCGGCTTCGTCGCCGCCCTCGAGCTCAACCCGCAGAAGGCCCGCGTCCTCCTCCGTCTCGCCCTGACGAAGACGAAGGACGTCCAGGAGATCCAGCGGATCTTCGAGGAGAACTGAGCACATGAGAGCCGACAGCACGATCTTCGGCGCGGCCGCTCTCGCGGTCGTCGCCTTCCTCGCGGCGCCAACGGCCCTGGCTCAGGACGCGGCGGCCGCGCCGGAAGGGCCGCGCCTCGAGATCTACGGGTTCGCCCAGACCGACATCGGCTACGACTTCAACCAGGGCGACCCCGACTGGTTCGACGTCCTGCGCATCACGAAGCTCCCGAAGTACGAGAACGAGTTCGGGGAGGACGGCCGCACCTACTTCAGCGTGCGGCAGTCGCGCTTCGGTGTGAAGGGATTCGTCCCGACCTCGATGGGCGAGGTGAAGACGATCTTCGAGTGGGAGCTCTTCGGCGTCGGCGTCGACGCCGGCCAGACGACGATCCGGCTGCGCCACGCCTGGGGCGAGCTCGGCGCCGTCGGCGTCGGGCAGACCTGGAGCCCCTTCATGGACCCGGACATCTTCCCGAACACGGTCGA
>CALBDV010000418.1 GCA_937927565.1 uncultured Holophagales bacterium | reverse complement strand
GCGACCTCTCGAAAACCCCGCTTCCCGAGGTCCTCCAGACGGTGCACCACTACCGTGTGCCCGGCGTGCTGGTCGTGCGCCGGGGCGAGGTGGAGAAGAAGATCTACCTCTGGAACGGCGACGTCATCTTCGCCACCTCCAGCGACCGGGAAGAGTCCCTCGGCAACGTCCTCCTCCGGGCCGGGGTGCTCACGCGGGAGCAGTTCGACGAGTCGGTGAAGCGGCTCGTCGAGGCGCGCGCCGCCGAGGAGACCCGCCGGCACGGGGCGGTCCTGGTCGACATGGGCCTCCTGACGCAGGAAGCGCTCACCGAGTCCGTCATGCGACAGGTCCGAGACATCCTCTACTCCGTCTTCGACTGGGAGGAGGGGTCGGTCACTTTCGCCGTCGGACACTTCCGCACCGACGAGATCATCCAGCTGGAGATCCCGACGCGTCAGGCGATCGTCGCGGGCGTCAAGGCGGTTCGCGACGCGCGGCGCCTCGTCGCCCTCCTCGGCCCGTCCTGGACGGTCTTCGATCCCTGCTACAACGCCTCGGAGATCGGTGACGTGGCCCTCGACGCGGCCGAGATCCGGCTTCTCCAGCACGTCGACGGCACGAAGACGCTGAGGGAGCTCGTCGGTTTCGGCCCGGCCGACGCGGGGCACAACGCGAAGCTCCTGTACGCGTTTTTCGTCCTGAGGCTGATCAGCCGGCGAGACGTGACGAGCCGGACATCCGTGAAGAAGATCCAGTGGAGCACGAGCGGTGGCGGCTACGCCCCGCCGACGTAAAAGGAAGGTCGAGCCCCCAATGCCTCTCTACGAATTCCGGTGCGAGTCGTGCGGACACGAGACGGAGACGATCCTGCTCTTCTCGGACCCCCTTCCGACGATCTGCGAGACGTGCGGCGGTCCGCTGAAGAAGCTCCTGTCGGCCCCGGCGGTCCAGTTCAAGGGGTCGGGTTTCTACCTCACCGACTACGGGAGGTCGGGGAGCGCGGCGAACCCGGGCGCCAAGGGCAACGACGCCGCGAGCGCGGCGGCGGAGGCCAAGCCCTCCGGTGATGCGAAGGTCGGGAGCGAAGCGAAATCCTCCGGCGAAGGGAAGTCCTCCGGCGAGGGAAAGTCCTCCGGTGAGGCGAAGTCCTCCGGCGAGAAATCCGGAACGGCCGGCGGCACCAAGGCTGGTTCGGGGGGCGATGCGAAAACGGCGGGCTGACACACTCGCGGCGCTCCTGGCTGCCGCACTGGTCGCCATCGCCTTGCCGCTTCGGGCCGCCGTGGGCCCGCCGGACCCCTCGCCTGGAGGGGTGTGGCTCCGCTACCCGCTGCCGGGCGCCGAGGTGAAGTCGCTCGCGGCCGAGCCGCGCGCTCCTGGACTCTTCTTCGCGGGCACCGCTCTCGGGGGCGTCTACAGGTCGACCGACGGCGGCCGGAGCTGGAGCTCGCCTCCGGGGGGAGCGCCCTTCCCGGGCTATTCGGTCACCTCGCTCGTCACGGATCCACAGCGCACCGGGACCCTCTGGGCCGGGCTGACCGGCGTCGTGAAGGGCGGCCTCCTCGTCCGGTCCGACGACGGAGCGCGCTCGTGGGCCGTGGTGAGGCGCTGGGAGGAACGGTCGGAGGCGCGCGTCGTCGCCGTGGCGGTCCTGAAGGGCCGAAAGATCGTCGCCGTCGGGGGCGATACCGGCCTCGAGGTTTCGGAGGACGGCGGCGTCACGTGGCGTCCATCGAAGCCCCCCCTCGACCCGGGAAGCGGCCTGTCGTTCCTCGCTTTCCACCCGCTGAAGCCCGGCGTCCTCTACACGGGTTCGTACCGTCATCCTTTCCGGTCGACGGACCTCGGCCGCTCGTGGAAGAGGATCGCCGGTGGAATGGTCGAGGATACGCAGGTCTTCCATCTCGATTTCTCGCAGACGGACCCCGGCGACATCTGGGCGGCCACGTGCGGCTGGGTCTACCGGACGACGGACGGGGCCGCGACCTGGAAGCGCTACAAGGACGGCCTCGCCGACCGGCGGACGCAGGTCGTGGTGCGCGACCCGCGCAACCCTTCCCGGGTCCTGGCCGGGACGACGGGCGGACTCTTCGAGAGCCAGGACGAAGGCAGGAGCTTCCGTCGCATCTCGCGGGAGATGACGGTCGTCAACGGGCTGCTCTTCGACCCCTCGAATCCCGCCGTTCTCCTCGTGGCGACGGAGGCGGAGGGAATCCTGAGGAGCGAGGACGGCGGCGTGACCCTCGTCGAGTCGAACGCGGGCCTCTCGGAGGCGCGGGTCCCGGCCGTGGCCGTCACCGCTTCGGGAACCGTCGTCGTCGCCCGGGCCGCGGACGGAGGGAGCGGAGGTCTCTGGGCGCTCGATCCTGCGACAGGGGAGGCGAAGCGGCTCGCGAGCTCTCCGGTCGCCACGGTCCGCGCACTCATGGCGAGCGGGGAAAGGCTCCTCGCCGGTACCCCCGACGGACTCTGGCTCGCGCGGGCGCCGGGCCAGCCGTTCGGGCGGGTCCTCGACGTGCCGATCCTCGGCCTGGCCTCCGGCGCCGGCCGGCTCTTCGCGGCGACCAATGCGGGCGCATTCGAGTCGCGTGACGGTGGGGGCTCGTGGGCACGCGTCGGCACGCTGAGGACGAGGGTCGATGCGGTTCTCTGGAGTCGCGCCCCCGGGTCCCGAACCGAGGCGCTCGCCGTCCGTTCCTCGGGGAGGATCCTGTGGTGGAACGGTCGCGACTTCGGCCTGGAGGCACTGCGCGGGTCCGGTCGCGCTCTGACCGGGGGCTTCGGCCGGCCACGCGTTTCCGCGTATCGTCCGCCCGAGCCGATCGGCGTCGACGTCGAGGCCGAGAGGGGACGGCTCCTCTACCGGGCGGCGGACGGCGGTTCCGACGTCGTTCTCGCGCTCCCCGAGCGGGGCCTCTTCGTCGCGGGCTGGGCAGGCGATCCCCGACGCGCGGAGGGGCTCTACCTCGCCACGATCGGGCGCGGGCTCTTCCGTTTCGTTCCGGCGCCCCCGGGCGGCGTCTCGTCGGGCGGGGAGCTCAGCGCTCCGGGACGCTGAGGAAAGAGAGGCGCGCTCCGGGGACGACCCCGTGGCGCTTCGCTTCCCCAGCAGTCAGCTCGACGACGGTGTCGGCCGGGGCCCGGGAAGGGTAGCTCGGGCAGGGGTCGGCCGCGCACGGCGGGACGCCCTCGAGGACGTCGACGATGGTCCCGTTCTTCAGGGCGAAGACCATGTCGAGCGCGAAGTGGCAGTTCTTCATCCAGAAGGAGCGCGGCTCGGGCGCGTCGAAGAGGAAGACCATTCCGGTCGACGGGGCGAGGGATTCCCGGAACATCAGCCCCTGCGCGACCTGCTCCGGGGTCCGTGCGACCTCCAGGGCGAACACGGCGCCCGAGGGGAGAACGACGCGCGGGCCGCTCGTGGGCGGCGTCCGAGAGGTCGACGGGGTCGCGCCTCGCCCGCCGCTGCACGCCGCCAGGAAGATCGCCGCCAGGACGGCTCCACGGTACATTTCAGGCGTCCTCCAGGGGCGGCCCGGGCTCGTCAAAGAGCTCCTCCTCGTCCTGTCCGAGGGCGTACTTCTTGGCGTAGTAGCGGAACGAGCGTTCCGACATCCCGACGAGCTTGGCCGCGTCCTTCCTCACGCCGTTCGCCCGTTCGAGCGCCTGCTGCATCAGCCGTTTCCCGATCCACTCGAGGTACGCCTCGAGGCTGAAGTTCTCGAGCGGAAGGTCGAAGGGGCTCTGGAACGGCTCGGGCGGGGTGCCTGCGGGCCGCAGGAAGCTCTCGGGCAGGGAAGCGGTCGTGATGATGGGACCGGGCTCGAGGGCGACCGTCCGCTCGATCAGGTTCTCGAGCTCGCGGACGTTTCCCGGCCACGCGTGGGCCTCCAGGACGCGCATCGCCTCGGTCGAGATCTTCTTCTCCGGGATTCCCTGGTCCGTCGAAACCGACCTCAGGAAGTGACGGACGAGGAGGGAGATGTCCTCCCGCCGCTCGCGCAGGGGGGGGATCGGGAGCGGGATGACGGCGATCCGGTAGTAGAAATCCTCCCGGAAGGTCTTCTCGGCGACCTTTCGTTCGAGGTCCTTGTTCGTGGCGCAGATGATCCTGACGTCCACGGGCTCCTCGACGTTTCCGCCGACGCGGCGGACGACCCGCTCCTGGAGCGCCCGAAGCAGCTTCACCTGCATCGGCACGGAGGTCTCGCCGATCTCGTCCAGGAACAGGGTTCCCCCTTCGGCTTCCTGGAACAGCCCCTTCTTCTCCTTCACGGCACCGGTGAAGGCCCCCTTCTCGTGTCCGAAGAGCTCCGACTCGAGGAGGTTCTCGGGAAGCGCCCCGCAGTTGATGGAGACGAAGGTGCGCGCGGCGCGGGGTGAGCTCCGGTGGATCGCCCTCGCGATGAGCTCCTTGCCGGTGCCCGACTCGCCCGTGATCAGGACGGTGGAGGTCGTCCGGCCGATCCGCTCGATCAGGTCGAAAACGGTGCGCATCCGGCGCGAGACCCCGATGAGCGTCCCGAGAGCGGGGCGCTCTTCGATCCGGCTCTTCAGGATGAGGTTCTCGTCGGAGAGCCGCTTCCTCTCGAGCGCCTTCCCGACGACGTGCTTGAGCTCTTCCACGTCGAAGGGCTTGGAGATGTAGTCGTACGCGCCTGCCTTCAGCGCCTCGATGGCCGTCTTCGTCGAGGTGTAGGCCGTGATCATGACCACGGGCGTCTCGGCGTTCGTCTCGCGGGTCTTCCGGAGAACGTCGAATCCCGTTCCGTCGGGCATCTTCAGGTCCGTCAGGACGAGATCGGGAGCGGTCTCCTCCACGAGTTTCATCCCTTCGGCGCAGGTCCCGGCGGTCCGGACGACGTACCCCTCCTTCTCGAAGACGATCGAGAGCATTCCCGTGATGCCGGGCTCGTCGTCGATGAGGAGGATCCGTGGGCCCGCGGGCCGCCGCGAGTCGACCGTCACGAGCGGAACTCGTCCCCGGGCGCGATCGGGCCGCGACCCGCCAGCTCACGGTCGGCAACGCCGCTGCGGGAGGGGCCCGCGAGCGGAAGGGAGAGCGTGATCGCCGTGCCTTCTCCGGGTGCGCTCTTCACGCGGATTCTTCCTCCGTGCTCCTCGACGATACGGTACACGATGGCCAGTCCCAGGCCCGTGCCGCCCGGGACGGTGTGGGCGAACGGCGTGAAAAGGCGGTCCTGTTCCTCGCGCCGCATTCCCCGGCCCTCGTCGGCGACCGTCACGCTCCAGAAGCCGTCCGTGACACGGGACGCAAGGGCGAGCGCGCCGCCCTCCGGCATGGCCGCGACGGCGTTTCTGAGGAGATTCCAGAAGACCTGCCTCAGCTGCCCCGGGTCGGCCCGGAGGAGGACCGACTCCGGCTCGAGGTCGAGCGTGACGCGGTGTCGCGCCGAGAGCTCGTCGCTGTGCGCCAGGAGCGTCACGACGTCGCGAAGCGCGGCGGCCGCGTCGATCGTCTCGATCGCCTGCTCGCGGGGGCGGACGTACTTGAGGAAGTCCTCGAGGATCGACGAGAGGCGGTGCGACTCCTGGACGACGATCTCCATCAGGCGCCGCTCCGAGGAGCCGGGAGGAGCGGTGCCGGAGAGGACCTGGACGGAGCCGGAGATCGAGGCGAGCGGGTTGCGGATCTCGTGCGCGATGGCGGCGGCCAGCTCGCCGACCGCGGCGAGCTTCTCCTTGAGCCGGACCTCGCCTTCGAGCTTCTTCAGCTCGGTCAGGTTCTGGAAGATCAGGATCCGGCCCGTGACCCGGCCGTCCCCGTCGCGCAGCGGCGTCACCGTGACCCCGAAGTAGACGCCGGGGCCGAGGGGAGTCTGGTTTCCCTCGAAGCGAAGGACGTCGCCGCCGGCGCCGTCCTCCGGCCAGATGGCCTCGTCCGAGATCAGCCCGGTCTCGACGAGGGGCCGGCCGATGAGCTCCTCCGGCCGCCGCCTGAGGAGCTCGCAGGCGGGCGGGTTGGCGAAGGTGATCCTCCCTTCCGGGTCCGCGGTCACGACCCCGGAGGACATCGAGGAGAGGACCGAAGTGTGGAGGGCCTGCAGGCGCGTCACCTCCTCCCGCCGGCGTTCGGCGAGAAGCCGCGCGTCCCGCAGCTTCTCCGAGGCGGCGGCGACGAGGAGAGCCGTCGCCGCGAAGGCGCCGACGTTCGTCACGACGTTGCCCGCGAGCTGTCCCCGCGTCCAGATGCGCGGTGGCAGCTCGTCGGTGCTCGGTGGCGGGAGGGCCCCGGTGTGCATCAGCTGGAGGAGCACCGCGTAGAAGACCGAAGCGAGCCCGGCCGTCACCAGCCCGCCCCCTTTGCCGAAGAGGAGCGTGCCGGAGACGACGACGGCCAGGTAGAGGAAGGTGAACCCGGAGTCGGGGCCGCCGGAGATCCAGACGAGACCGGTGACGACGACGAGGTCGCCGAGGATCTGGATCACGGCGTTCACGCCGGCGT
>CALBDV010000417.1 GCA_937927565.1 uncultured Holophagales bacterium | reverse complement strand
GGGAGCGACCGGCGCTGTGGCTCGCCGGGTTCGTGGCGGGCCTGGCGATGGCGCGGCCGCTCCCGGCTGCGGAGATCTCGGGAGTGAAGCTGCCGGATGCGGTGGAGGTGGGCGGGCGAGAGCTGAAGCTCAACGGTACGGCCCTCCTGAAGAAGCTCGTCTTCCGGATCTACGTGGTGGCTCTCTACCTTCCCGCGCCGGCCCACGAGGCCGAGGCCGTCGTGACCCCGGACGTTCCGAAAGCGCTGATCCTGCAGTTTCAACGGGAGGTGAGCCGGGAAGACCTCGTCACGGCGCTCGAGGGGGACTTCGCGCGGAACGCCGGAGAGAAGGGGAAGCGGGCGAAGAGCCAGATCACGAAGCTGCTGTCGGCCATCAAGGACATGAAGAAGGGTGACCGCCTGACCTTCACGTACGAGCCCGGCAAGGGCTCGACGATCAGGATGACCGACGGGACGACGGCCACGTTCGAGGGGAAGGACTTCGCGGACTCCTTCCTCCTCATCTACGTCGGCCCGTCCCCGCCGAAGGAAGAGATGAAAAGGCGCCTGCTCGGGCGCACCTGACACGGCCGGGACCGTCGGGAGGCCCAGAGCGTCAGCGGCGATCATCACTCGTATCCTCATCGCACCCTGTCGCGCCCGGATCGGTTCATAGATCTCAGGTCTCCTCCCGGTACAGGACGCCAAACGCGCCACCCCTGGCGGGGAAGACGGGCGAATCGCGCCGGCCTGGAGAGATCGCTCAGCCGGAAGGAGTCCCGGACCGGATCTTCCTCTCGAGCGCGGCTCTGGCGCCCGCCAGCTCGATGGTCCGCCCTTTCACCGCCGCCTCGAGCCCGTCGTTCATCTTCCGGACCGCCGCCTCCGCGGCACGCTGATCCGTCACGTCGAGGACCGCGACACGACACTCGTTCCCCGCCGGAGAGGCCGAGCCCTCCAGGCGCACGGACCGCGCTTTGCCCCTCGCCGGCAGGAGCGCCACCTCGCACGATTCCCGGTGAGCGCCGTCGAGCGTCTTCGTGAGGAACGAGGCGAAGTCGAGACGGGACTCCGGCGAGAGGAAGGTCTCGAACCTGCGTCCGATGAGCCGGGCCCTGGGCACGTTCATGAGGTCGGCTCCGGTCAGATTGGCGGAGAAGATGTCGCCGGACCGGTCGAGGGTGAAGTAGCCCACCGGGGCGAAG
Source organism: uncultured Holophagales bacterium (assembly GCA_937927565.1). Lineage (GTDB taxonomy): Bacteria > Acidobacteriota > Thermoanaerobaculia > UBA5066 > UBA5066 > UBA5066. Next base: position 2,936 of record CALBDV010000417.1, on the reverse strand, counting down.
TCGTAGAGGTCGGTATACCTCTCCAGCGCCGCCTCCAGCTCGTCGCGGGACCGCTCCAGCTCGGCGTTCTGGAGCTCCAGCTCGATCTGGTGGACCTGGAGCTCGTGCTGCAGCCGGAGGGCGTCGGCCTCGGTGCGGTCCGGCGCCGCCGCGTCGCGAGATTGCACCCGCTCCTCCGCGCGGGCACGGAGGTCGCGCAGCTCGTCGGCGGTCCGTGGCCTCGTCGGCGTCATGGGGCATCCCCTGCCGGAGCGGCGGGCACCGCCTGTCGCAGCTTCGCTTCGAGATTCTTGGCCAGCGTGATGTCCAGAAAGGTCATCACCACGCCGTCGATCCGGTTGTCGACCGTCCGGTACGGGAGGATCCGGACGCCGAACCAGCGATCCCCCTCGGCCGCGACCTGCTTGTCGCAGAAGAGGAGAGTCCGCAGCACCTCGTGGACGTCGGCCATGAGGTCCGGGTAGCGGAGGCTGTTGGCGATGTCGGTCAGCGGCCGGCCAACGTCGCTCGGGATCAGCTTGAAGAGCCGGTTCGCGCCGGTCGTGAACCTGCGGACGCACAGCCTGGCGTCGAGGAATACCGTGGCGATGTCGGTTGCGTTGAAGAGGTTACTCAGGTCGTCGTTCGCCCGGGTCAGCTCGTCCATCCTGGCGATCTGCTCCGAATTGACGGTCTGGAGCTCCTCGTTCAGCGACTGCATCTCCTCCTTGGAGGTCGTCAGCTCCTCGTTGGTCGACTGGAGCTCCTCGTTGGTCGACTGGAGCTCCTCGTTGGCGGACTTCAGCTCCTCCTGGGAGGTCTGCATCTGCTCGTGCATCAGCTGCGTCTCCCGCCGGAGGTCCCGGAGCGCCTCGCGGGCCTCGTTCGCCTCTCGCTGGACCGCAGCGACCGCCGGGATCGGGGACGCGCCGGCGGCGCTCTCGGCACTGAGATGCTCCTCGGGCGGCGCCGCGGCGGCGTCGGAGAAGGCGACGAGGACGGTTCCGCGGAGCGCCTCGGGCTCTGACAACAGCTGAATGGAGACGTCGACCCGCGCCGCCGTTTCCCCCGGCCCCAGCCGGACACCGGACAGGCGGCAGAGGGCGCCGCCGTGGATAGCCCTGCGGAACGCCTCGGGAAGCTCTCCGCGGAGCCCTTCGCGCGCCATTGCGAAGATGTTCCAGTTCGCCTTTCCGGCAGCGGGCTCGAGATACTTTCCCGTCCGTCCGCTGACGAAGAGGATGTCGCCCTCCCTGCTCACGACGACGGCGGCCGGAGCGAATCGCTGGAGCAGGACCTGGTCCGCGAGCGCCTGGATGTCGGGGACCGGCTTCGACCCTTCCGCAGGCGGCTGCAGGACTCTCCCGTCCGACGCAGGCACGGCCGGGAACGGGATCGTGTCGATCGGGACCTTCGACGCGCCCCGCCGGTAGAGGCGGAACCTCCCGGCGAGAGGCGCGAAGAGCCCGGTCTGCCCGCCGGTCGTCTCCGCGCTGCCGAGGAAGAGGATGCCGCCCGGGTTGAGGGAGTAGTGGAAAAGCGGCAGAAGCCGCTTCTGGAGATCCGGCCCGAGGTAGATGAGGAGATTCCGGCAGACGAGGACGTCCAGCCTGGTGAACGGGGGATCCATGATGGCGTTCTGGGTCGCGAACGTCACCATGTCGCGGATCTCCTTCCCGATCCGGTAGGAGCCGTCTTCCTCGTGGACGAAGTAGCGCTTCAGGCGCTCGGGCGAGACGTCGGAGGCGATTCCGGACGGGAAGAGGCCCTGGCGGGCGCGGGCGATCGCGTCGGGGTCGAGATCGGTGGCGAAGACCTGGAGTGTCGTGCTGGACCGGGGCTCGGCCCGCTCGAGCGCCTCGTGGAAGACGATGGCGAGAGAGAACGCCTCCTCTCCCGTCGAGCAGCCGACGCTCCACGCCCGCATCACGCCCCGCGGTGGCCGGTTCGTCAGGAGCGGGACGAGCGCCTCGTCCCGGAGCTGGTCCCAGGCGGCCGGATCGCGGAAGAAGCTCGTCACCCCGATCAGGAGCTCCCGGAAGAGCAGCTCCACCTCCTGGGGATTCCTCTGCAGGTAGCGGACGTACGTCGCGATCTTGTCGATCTGGTGGATCCCCATCCGCCGTTCGATCCGCCGAAGGACGGTGCTCTTCTTGTAGAGGGAGAAATCGTGCCCTGTTCGTGCGCGAAGGAGGATGGCGATCTTCTCGAGCGCGCTCCGCTCGCCGTCCGGCAGGAGAGGCTCGGACCGCCCGCGAAGAGGGGCCTGTCGGACGTAGGAGAGGATCTTTCCGGGGAGGTCCGCGACCGGAGCCACGACGTCGGCCACGCCCGCGGCGATCGCGCTCCGGGGCATCGAGTCGAACTTCGCCGTGGACGGCTCCTGTACGAGGACGAGCCCGGCCGCCTCCTTGATGGCGCGCAGGCCGAGCGTGCCGTCGGCGCCCATCCCGGACAGGATGACGCCGATGCTCCGTTCGTGACGGTCGACGGCGAGGGACCGGAAGAAGAAGTCGATGGGGAGGCGCAGGCCGCGGGGGGCGGTCGGCTCGAAGAGGTGCAGAACGCCGTGGAGGAGGGACATGTCGCGGTTGGGCGGGATCACGTAGACGCTGTCGGGCTTCACCCGCTGCCGGTCGCGCACTTGGACGACCTTCATCGTCGTGGTGCGCTGGAGCAGCTCGGCCATCACGCCCTTGTGAGTCGGGTCGAGGTGCTGCACGACGACGAGCGCCATGCCGCTCGCCTCGGGGACGTGGCGCAGGAACTCCTCGAGCGCCTCGAGTCCGCCGGCCGAGGCCCCGATCCCGACGATCGGAAACGGGCTGTCGGTGTCGGCCCCCTCGGGCGTCGGGCCGGGCGGGCGGAGCACGGCCGCCTTTTTCGCAGAGGCTCTCGGTCCTCGGGGAGCTTTCCCTGACTTTGGCCGCTCCGGCTCGGTCATGGCGTCCTTCCGT
>CALBDV010000416.1 GCA_937927565.1 uncultured Holophagales bacterium | reverse complement strand
TGTACGGCAGCGAGCAACGTCGGGATCGCCTTCGGGCTGACGATCGCAGCGGGACTGGCGACGGGGCTCGGAAGCGCCATCGCGTTCTTCGCGAGGCGAACGAACCTGCGGCTCCTCTCCGTGGCGACCGGCTTCTCGGGGGGCGTCATGCTCTGGGTCTCGTTCGTCGAGATCCTCCCGAAGGCCCAGCACGCGCTCGGGGCGGCGCGCGGGGCACGCGAGGGAACCTGGCTGGCGGTGGGAGCCTTCTTCCTCGGGACTCTCCTGATCCTCGCCATCGACCGGCTCGTTCCGGGGGACGAGAACCCGCACGAGGTGCGAACCGCCCTGGAGATCGCCTCGCTCGGAGAAGAAGCGGCGATACCGGCTGCCGCACGGCTCCGGCGCACGGGAGCGGCGCTGGCCGTCGCGATCGCGATTCACAACTTCCCGGAGGGACTCGCGACGTTCCTGGCGGCCCTCGAGGATCCGGCGGTGGGAGGAGCGATCGCGATCGCCATCGCCCTTCACAACATCCCGGAGGGCGTCAGCGTCGCCGTGCCCATCTTCTACGCCACGGGGCGCAGGCGGGTCGCGTTCGGCTGGTCGCTCCTCTCGGGCCTTGCCGAGCCGCTGGGGGCCGCGATCGGATTCCTGCTCCTGGGGCCCTACCTGTCGCCCTCTTTCATGGGCCTCCTCTTCGGAGGGGTCGCGGGGATCATGGTGTACATCTCCCTGGACGAGCTCCTCCCGACCTCGCGTGCGTTCGGCCAGGGGCACGACTCGCTCTACGGTCTCCTCGCAGGCATGAGCACCATGGCCCTGAGTCTCCTGCTCCTGATGAAGGGGTAGGGGTCAGCGGAGCTCGCGGAAGCGCCAGAGCTCCGTTCGGAGGCTGACGCCGAGACCGACGAGACTCTCGCCGTCGGCCCATCCGGGCGACTGCAGGTCGCCGTCGAAGGTGACCGGGATCCGCTCGACGGCTCCGGTGACGGGATCGAGGAACGCCGGTCCCCAGTGCCACGAGCTCCGGGCGGCGACCGTGACGACGACCCTTCCGTCCGGTCCGATCGCGCGGCCCGACAGGGGAACCGGCGCGAGCCGGAGATCTCCCTGAATCGGGATGCGGAGCTCGTGGCCGCCCCCCACCGGCACGCGGAAGAGATCGACGCCGTTCATGCCGTTGCGCTGGACGAGGAGCTCTTCGCCGTCCGGGAAGGCGGCGATGCCATGACCCGCGCCGAGCTTCGTGGGTGCCGAACCGCCGTCGACGTCGATGGACCAGAGGTTGCCGCGGTCGGGATAGAAGACGGTCCGCCCGTCGGGAGACGCGGCGAGGTCCTGAGGGGCCACCCCCTCGGTGCCCGGAAGCCGCCGGAGGATTCGCCCTTCCTCGATCGATGCGAGGACGAGTCCAGGGGGGGCCCCGAGCGGACCCGCGAGAAAGACGGCGCGCCCGCCGGCCAGCGTCGCGATCGGCGGGGCCGTCTGGTCGGTGGTTTCGACGAGAGGGCGCATCTCGCCGGAGACGCTCCTGAGGAGGAGCTGGCGCCGGCCGGCGACGAGGCCCGGGAGGAGGACACGTCCGTCGGAGAGGATGGCGGGGCTGCTCAGGGCTCCGCGCGCCGTGCCGAGGCGGTCGGGGATGCCGCCCGACACCGGGAAGCGGAGGACCTCGAGCGTGTTCTCGGAAAGGCAGACGTAGTAGCTGCCATCGGGGCCCGTCGAGATGCTCGAAGGGCGGGTCGTAACCGTCAGGAGGCCGTGGGCCTCGTGTCCGTCGAACGACACGGAGACGAGACGAAAGAGGTCCCCGACGGCGACGGTGGCGAGAAACGAACGTCCGTCCGGCGCTACGGCGAACGGGGGCGCGACCGGGAGCTCCGTGGTGACGGGGTGCGAGGTCCCGGTTGCCAGGTCGAGGACGTGGAGCTGTCTCGACCGTGACGCCGGCCCTTCGCCGGCGAGGCGGCCCCAGAAGATGGCTTTCGAGCCGTCCGGGGTCGTACGGATGGCGAGGCCCATCGATTCCGCGACGATGGCGGGACCAAGGGGCGAGACGAGGCCGGTCTCCGGGAAGAACCGGTGAATCCGGAGCGCGCCCTGGGTCGAGGTCCTCACGACGAGGAGGCTCCCGTCGGGGAGGGCCTCGGGGTTCTGCGCATCCTGGAGGACGAGACGCTCCGGGCCGCCGACGGCGGGCACGCTGAAGATGCCGTGCGGAACGTCGGTGACGCGGTCGAAGAAGATCCGGGTGCCGTCGTTCGACCAGGCCACCCGGTAGACGGAGCCGGAGTCGGGCCGGCTCGTGAGGGCCGACCAGTCGCCCGAGGCCGGCTTCATCACGGCGACCTGGGTGACGCCGCCCGAAGGTGTGACGAACGCCAGCGTCTGGCCGTCGGGCGAGAGGCGGGAGGCGAGGACCTGGGTCGTGTTGCCCAGGACGAGATCGCCGCCCCAGGCGGCAGCGGCCTCCGTCGTACGGTCCCGCATCCACCATCCGGCGCCGGCGCCCCCCCCGAGCAGCACGAGGGCGCCGAGCGCGGAAGCGAGGACCCGGGCGGCCCGGCGCGCGCCGCCCTCCGGAGCCGGGGCGGGCGTGGAGATGGTGGCGGACCGCGAGGGCACTGCGGCGCTCGTCCGTATCGTCGCGGCCCCCTCGACCCGCATGGTCGCGTTCGTCGTGGGGCGAGGAACGCCCTGGGTGAGCCGGCCGAGGTTGTCCCTCACCTGCTTCAGCTCGCGGGCGAGGTCGCGTGTGGCGGCGTACCGCTCCTCGGGCTCCTTCGAGAGGCATCGCCCCACGATCCAGACGAGGGGGGGCGGCACCCTCGGGTTGAGGAGCTCGACCGACTGGGGCTCCTCCTCGATGATCGCCGTGAGCGTCTGGACGGCGCTCGGCCTGTCGAAGGCCTTCCGACCGGTGAGCAGCTCGTAGAGGATCAGCCCGAGGCAGAACTGATCGGAGCGGAAATCGACCGGGCGACCCCGGGCCTGCTCGGGGGCCATGTAGCTGGCCGTCCCGACGACGATGCCCGTCGAGGTCTTTGCGAGGCCCCTGGCGAAATCGCCGGTGGCCGCGGCCCCGAAGGGCTTGGCGAGGCCGAAGTCGAGGATCTTCACCGTCCCGTCGCGCGTGACCATGAGGTTCTCGGGCTTGAGGTCGCGGTGGACGAGACTGGCCTCGTGCGCTGCGGAGAGCCCCTCCGCCACCTGCACGATGAGCTCGAGCGTCGCGCGCAGAGGCAGGAGACCGCCGGCCGCGTGCTGGCGGAGCGTCTTGCCGTCGATGAGCTCCATCGCGAGGAACGGCTGTCCTTCGGACTGCCCGACCTCGAAGATCGTGACGATGTTGCGGTGGTTCAGGGAAGAGGCGGTTCGAGCCTCGCCGACGAAGCGCCGGAGCTGCTCGGGATCCGACAGGTACTCGGCCCCGAGGACCTTGACCGCAACCTCCCGGCCGAGGCGTTCGTCGAGGGCCCGGTAGACCTCTCCCATTCCGCCGGTCCCGAGGAGGCTGCGTACCTCGAAAGAGCCGAGCCTGGTTCCGGCCGCCAGCACCACGAAGGGGAGATTACTTCGGAGATTCGGACGCGTCACGCAGACGGGGAATCAGAGCTCGGGAATTGCTACGCTTGCGCCCGTGAAGCGAGCCACCTCCTCCGTGATCCCTTCCGTCGTCCTTCTCGTCACGCTCCTCGGAGCGTCCGCAGCTCGTGCCGACACTCCTGGCGGCGAAGCGCCCCGGGCTGTCGAGGAGGTCGCCTCGCTCCTGACCGGGACGTTCGATTCGAAGGTGCAGGCCGAGGCGAATCCGGACGGTTTTCGTGCGGTACGCCTCGTCTCCGTGAGGGTGCCGAAGAGCCGGCTCGGGTCCGGTACACCGGTTCTCTACCTCGAGCAGGCGCTCGTGTCGACCCCCGACAAGCCCTACCGGCAGCGGTTCTATCGGATCGAGGAGACGGCCGACGGCGGCGTCGTGTCGCGCGTGTTCGAGCCGAAGGAGCCGGTCGCCGTCTCGGGAAAATGGCGCGATCCGTCGGACCTCGCGCTCTACGGCGCGGGAGACGTCGTCGAGCGGATCGGTTGCGCCGTGCGGCTGAAGAAGACTGCCGAGGGGTGGGAGGGAGGCACCGAGGGGTCGAGCTGCCCGTCGGCGCTCTCCGGGGCACGCTATGCCACGTCGCGGGTCAGGCTCGTTCCGGGGCGCATGGAGTCGTGGGATCGAGGGTACGACCTCGAAGACCGTCAGGTCTGGGGGGCGAAGGAAGGTCCCTACGTCTTCGAGCGGCGGTCGGCCGGTCCACCGGCCGAGGCGCCGGGAAGAGACTAGGCCGCTTCGCCCGGGTGCCCGCCTCCGCTGCTCCGCCGGCGCCGGCGCCGGTGTGCGGGCCGGCTCGTCGCGCGCACGTCGTCAGGAAGGAAGACCTCGTTCGGATCGTGCGTCTCGTGCGGGACGAGCGCCTCCGGGAACGGGATCGCCGCCCGAATGTCCTCGCCGGGACGCGGGGTTCGCCCGCCCCGGCGAAGAACCTCTTCCCAGGCGAAGGCCGCGTCGCGATAGCGCCCCGAGGCGGCCGCGTAGAGCGAGAGCAGACCGACCGCCACCGGGAAGTAGCCCTTCGTCACGAGCCGCCGCGCGGCGGCATCGCCAGGTCCCAGCTCGGCGAGGCGTCCCATGGTGAAGAGGCCCTGCTTGAGGTCGTGGATCGCCGCATTCGGGAGGGAGAGGCGGACCGACGAAGGGTTGACGACTTCCTCGAGCAGGAGGAGGAGCTTCTGGGCGTCGACCTTCCCGCCCGAGCGCGTCCGGATCGCCGAGAAGAGGAGCGGGAGGAAGACGACGCCGAGGAGGCTCGCGTCGGAAAGGACCTCGCCGCCGGCCCTTCGCCGATCGGTCTCGGCCAGCATTCGCCAGAACAGGCCATTGGCACCGGCCTTCCCGCCCACCTCGCGGTCCAGGTCGGGGAAGATCTCGCCGAGGAGCCCGGTTTCCGACCAGAGCCGGTAGGTGGCGGCCCCCCAGCCCCGGCGGAGCGGGTCGAGGAGCTCTTCCGTGACGCGCGGCGCGGCGCTCTTGCGGATCTCCCGGCGGTTCTCGTCGATGGCCGCGCGGACGGCCGGGGTCATCTCGAAGCCGAGCCGGGCCGCGAACTCGCACGCCCGCATCATCCGGACGGGGTCCTCGCGAAAGCGGATCTCGGGTTCCCCGATCGTCCGGACGAGGTGCCGCTCGAGGTCTTCGACGCCGCCGACGTAGTCGATCACCGCGAAGTTCGAGATGTCGTAGAAGAGGCCGTTGATGGTGAAGTCGCGCCGGACGGCGTCCTCGGCAGGGGTGCCGAACGTGTTGTCCGAACGGATCAGGAGGTCGACGTCGCCCCCCTGGCCCGGCTCGGCCTCTTCCGGCTCGGGACGCCGCCGGAACGTCGAGACCTCGACGAGCTTTCCTCCGTCGAAAAGGACGTGGGCGAGCCGGAAACGGCGGCCGATGACCCGGCAGTTCCGGAAGAGGCGGCGGACGTCCTGTGGACGGGCGTCGGTCCCGATGTCGAAGTCCTTCGGGGTCCTCCCCGTCAGGAGATCGCGGACGGAGCCGCCGACGAGGTACGCCTTGAACCCGGACCGGTGCAGGCGGTAGAGAACCTTCAGGGCGTCGGGGTCGATGTAGCCGCGCGAGATGGGATGCTCGGCGCGGGGGATGATCCGTGGTTCGGTCATCCCTTCGGGTGGGTCCTCAGAAGCATCGACCCATTCTAGCGCCCCGGGCGCCGTGCTTCCCACCGGATCCCTGCCCGGGCCCGCATCGATCGTCGACACCCCTAGAATGCCGTTCCCCGATGCCTTTCTCATCCCAGCCCCGCTCGGGCGAGCCTCCTTTCTTCGTCGTGGCGGCGCTCCTGGGCGCCGTCGTCGCGACGCGCTTCCTGGCGATCGCCGTCTCGCCGGGGGAGATCGACGAGGCGGTCTTCGCCGGCGCCGTCACGCGCTTCGACCTGTACGACCTCTCCCCCCAGGCGCCGGGGTTTCCGGTCTGGATCCTGATCGGCCGGGCGCTCCTCCCCGTCATTCCGTCGCCGTTCCTCGCATTGACCGTGGCCGCGACCCTGCTTTCGTGCGTTTCTCTGGTCTCGCTCTTCCTCTGGGGCCGGCGGCTCGTCGGCGCGTGGGCGGCGCTCGGGGGGACGGTGTTCGCGGCCTCCCTGCCGGTCGTCTGGGTGAACGGTGGCCGGGCCTTCTCCGACTCCCCCTCGACGGCGCTCTTCCTGGCCTCCCTGGCGGCGCTCGCGGCTGCGACCGAGCGGGTGAACGACGGGAGCCGGGCCAGGCTGCCTGCCCTCGTCGCGGGCCTGGCCGCCGCGGCGGGAGCGGGGGTCCGCCCGCACCTCGTCCTCGTCTTCGGGCCGCTCCTGCTTTTCGAAACCGTACGCCTCTGGAGAGATCGAAGGGGAAGGCCTGCCGCCGAAGCGTTCGTCGTGGCGGGGTTCGTGGGAACGCTTGGTTGGGGGCTCTGGCTCCTCGGCGAGGCCGGGGGCGTTCCGGGGCTCCTCGACGCCTTCGGCGAGCGGGCGGAATTCCGGGCGCACGCGTTCGCGACGGGAACGTTCGGAACGCTCCTCGACTCCTTCGTCGTGCGGGACTTCCTCTCCTGGCGGCGCGCGCTCTTCGTTCTCGTCCTCGCCGTCGTCGGGCTGGTCGCCACCGCGCGCCGCGCCCCGAGGGCTGCCGTCGATCTGCTCCTCGTTCTGGTTCCGGCCTTCCTGTCTCTCTGGTTCCTCCACAGCCGGGCGATGTCGCGCTACTCCGTGCCGTTCGTCCTCGTCCTCGCGCTTCCCCTGGCGGCCGGGGCGGGGGTGCTCCTCAGGCGTCCACAGCTCGGTCTGGCCACGATGCTCGCGGGGGCGGCGCTCTTCGGCCGGCAGGCCTGGCCCGAGGTGCGCCACGGTGCGACCCTCGAAACGCCGCCCATGGCAGCTGTCGACCATATCGCCCGATACGGGCACCCGGGGCGAGAGACGATCATCGCGGACGGGGTCTTTGCCTCATTCCTGAGGACGGAGATATGGGAGGGGCGACTGGGCGTCTGGGGGCTCACGGACGATCTCCTCCTGGAATCCGTCCCGAGCATCAACAAGAGGCTCGTGCGGATCGCCGATTTCACCGACGAGCCCGATCCTCCCGACCGCTCGGACCCCGTCTGGCGTTCCTGGTTTCACGGCGGCCGTGTCGCGGACGCGCTCGGGAACCGGCGCCTCCTCGGCGTCGCCGTTCGCGACCCCGCACCACCGCTCTTCGGTCCCGGATTCGGGCCCCGTGAACGCGAGCCGGAAGGGCCATCGGTCCGCTGGGCCGGGCCGGAGGCCCGGCTGGTCATCCCCGGTCTTCAGGGCCCGCCCGTCGCCCTCCTGCGAGGCCTGCGGCAGCACCAGGAGGGGCCGACGACGCTGACGGTCCGGGACGTCGAGACGGGCAGGACGCTCCTGACCCGGCATCTCGAGCCGGGTAACTTCGAGCTGGCGATCGTCCCGGTGCCCGTCTACGGACCGCTGCCCCGGCCCCGCGAGGTCGTCATCACGTGCGACCGGCCGCAGGAACTCCTCGAGCTGGAGGGTTCCAGGAGGCCGTCTTCCGGCTGCATCCTGTTTCGGGAGGCGACGGCCTCGGCGCCGCCGGAGTCGCTCTGGGAACGTCTCGGAGAGGAGCGGATCCTCGACGTCGGGAGCCCTCGCGACGCGTGGGGGGGGCTCGAGGGATTCCACGAGCGCGAGACGGCCCCGCGGAGCGGGTTGACGATGCGCTGGACCTCGGCGCGATCCTCGTTCGTCTGGGTCCCTCAGCCCGGGCTCTCCCCGCGAGAGATCGCGTTCCGAACGAAGGCGCCCGGGGACGCTCCGGTGACGGTCGCCGTCTCGATCGGGGGCGTTCCTTCCGGCAGCGTGAGCGTCCTTCCGGGCGACTTCGCCGAAGCCCGCCTCGCCCTCGACGAGCCGGCGCGCGCGCGCCTGGCCGGGGCCGAACCCGTGAGGGTCGAGCTCGAGTCGCCCGTCTTCGTGCCGAAGGCGGCCGGGTTCGGAGACGACCTTCGAAAGCTGGGGATCGTCCTCGACCGGGTCCTCGTGAGGTAGCCGAGGCAGCTACCGGGGCCGGAGGAAGTCGCGCCAGGCGAGGACGACACACGGCGCGACGACGACGAACGCGGCGAGCGCGAAGAGCCTCGGGTTCCCTTCGGAGAGGAGACCCCTGACGAGCATCGAGGCGCAGAGAACGGTGACGACGGCGAGGAACGCGAGCCGCAGCCGGATTCCCAGCTCGCGGAGCCTCCCGCGGAAGACGAGGAGGCTCGCCGCCGCGAGGACGGCGAGGACGATAAGTGTTGCGCGGCCCGAGCCCCTCACGCGGGCGGAGTCCTCGCGCCCGCCGGGAAGAACGAGCGGAGGATCTCGGCCGGGCCGCAGAGGCGCGGCGTCCCGAACTCCGAGGGGCGTGCCTGGGTCAGCAGGTGGAGCGCCCGCGCGGTGAGGTAGTCGAAGTTGTCGCGCGGGTCGTCCCGGTTCCCCTTCCGGTGGTACATCCGGTTCAGCGAGTCGAGCTCGCGCGCCAGGGCGCTTTCCGGGTCGGGTCGGGACGGGACCGGGAGCACCGGCTTCAACCTCTTCGGCTCGACAGCGAGGCCGGTCGTCTCCCGGATGAGGGCGTCGAGGGCCTTCTCACCCACGGTCGCGTGACGTGCGACGTGTCCGTCGCGGGGAGAAAGGAGTACGGGGCGCTTGCGGCAGTTGCCGAGGTGGACCTCGTCCGACTTCACGACCCAGCCGAGGTTCGTCAGCGTCATCCGCTCGGAGACCGTGGTCACGAGGTTCTCGACGAAGGGCTTCACCGCCGTGTCGAACGCCTCGTCGACGCCGTTGAAGGCGTTGAGGACGTAGTGGACCCGGAAGTGCTCGACCGTTCGGGCGACCTGGTCGAGGACCGGGTGCGGTCCGAGAGCCGAGGCGAGGTCGACGAGAAACGCGTCGAGGTTCGGGAGGCCCTCCTCGTAGACGTCCTCCACCTCGTCGAGAAGGTCGTTGACGAGGAGAGTCGTCGTCCGCGGGTCCTTCACCTGGGCGTAGAAGGGGCTCGAGGGGGAGAAGACGATCCGGAGCTTCCGGAAGAGGATGGCCTTCACGATGTCCGACGCGGCGAGCGTCGCCGACGGCAGGTGGGGGGTGAAGACGAGAATCCCGGAGTTCGACCACGGAAGGAAGTCGACGACGTTCGAGTCGAGACCCGCCTTCATGTCGAGGACGATGTAGTCGGCCGGAAGCTCGTTGATCGCCGCGGAGAGGCGCGCCTTCTTCTCGGGGCCGAAGTTCGTGACGTCCTCGATCAGGTGGAGCGGCGCCGCCACGAACCCGAAGCCCGAGTAGAGGCCGTCCGGGTCCCACGACGAAGGGAGCCGGGTGATGCACTCGTCGAGCCGGAACCCCTTGCGGAAGAAATGGTAGAGGTCGCGGCCGACCGGGACCCCGATCGTGTTTCGGACCGAGGAGGTCCCGGTGTCGAGATCGACGAGAAGCGTCGGGGCATACCGGGAAAGCGAAAGCGCGAAGTTCGTCGCGACGGTCGTCTTTCCGACGCCGCCCTTCCCGGAGGAGACGGGAATGATCCTCTTCGGCATCGAGTCCCGAGAGGCTAGCACGCCCTCGGCACCGATTAGAATCGCAGAATGAGCGGCACGCCGACACCCGTCCTGTCCGTCGAGGCGATCGGCGAAGAGTTCCGGTCCGGAACGAAGGCCTACGAGAAGCCGGGCCCGATCGAGGGCGTAGCGGTCCACCGGCTCCCCCGGTTCGTCGACGACAGGGGGTTCTTTCAGGAGATCTACCGCGCGAACGCGAACCACCCCGGGAGCGAGGGCCTCGCCGCCTACTTCGAGGGGGTGCCGGTCGCCCAGATGAACTACACGATCGTGGACGTGGAGAACCACATCAAGGGTCTCCACTACCACCTCAAGCAGCAGGACATCTGGTACTGCCCGCACCCCTCGAAGGCGAAGTTCGTCCTCTTCGACGTGAGGAAGGCCTCGCCGACCTACCTGAGGACGCAGGTCCTCGTCGCGGGCGACGGGCAGGATCTCCTCGTGAGGATTCCGGAAGGTGTCGCCCACGGCTACCGGCCCCTCACGAACCCCTGCGCGCTCTTCTACATCGTGACGCGGACCTTCGACGTGAACGATCCCGACGAGTTCCGGATCCCCTGGGATCACCCGGCCGTCCGGGATCTGTGGGAAATTCCGAACGGTTGAGCCCGGCACACGCTTCCGGCGCAGCCGGGAGGCAGGAGAAACGATGGAACGGTTGAACCTCGTCCTGACGATCCCTCACGGCTCCGTGATCGCGACGAGCCTCGGCGTGGACGGGCTCGCCCACCACCTCTCGCCGGGGTCGGGGCGGCACTTTCACGGGCGGGCGATCTTCGTCGACCTCGCCCTGTCCAATGGGGCCGCGGCCTTTTCGTATCTCGAGGAAGGGGGCTGGCGGGATGCGGCCGGGGACACGGCGCGAGCGCTGCAGGAGATCGCCTCCGGCAAGCGGACGAAGACGGCCCTCTCGTGCAACGGCTTCACGACGACGCCCCTGGACGCCTATCGGAAAGTGCTCCTCGTGAAGACGGGGGGCCAGGCGCTCGACATGGGGTCCGCGGCGGAGATCGCCCGGTTCGAGTCGGCGCCCTGCAAGGAGAGCATGGCCCCCGGCGAGGTCGCCAAGGCCATCGGCGCCGCCGAGCCGTCCCGGCGCGAGCCCCGCCTCTACTCGATCTTCGCCCCGCTCGAGCTCCTCGTCCTCTCCAACCTGACCCCGATCGAGTACGCCTGGTACGCCACGCACCGTCCCGGAAAGGTCTTCCGGCAGGTCTGCTTCGCCGAGCTGCGGACCGACCAGTCCCAGCTTGCGGCCTCGAGCCGCTACGAGAACGCCCGCAAGGAGATCCGGGAGAACCCGAAGAAGAAGACGAAGACCGTGGCGGTCCAGGACCTCCTGAACGCCGTCGACTTCGAGGAGTGGGTCGGCTACGGCGATCCGACGGCGGGCGGGCTCTACTTCGGGGACCGGACGCGCCTGATGAGGACACCCTTCCCGGTCGAGATCTCGCACGCCTGGGAGAAGGCCGACTAGGACGACGACGGAGGCGTGCCGGAGACCCGCCCGGGGACTCTCCGGCGCGCTACTTCCTCTTCTCTCGAACGGTGAGGACCGGTACGGGCGACAGGCGGAGGACCCGCTCGGCCGTCGAGCCGAGAAGGAGCTTCTCGAGCGCCGACCGGCCGTGCGTCCCGAGGACGATCAGCGACGCCTTCTGCCGGGAGGCGGTGTCGACGATCGTGTCGGAAGGGCGTCCCCAGCGGATCTCCGCGGTCGTCGTCACGCCGCGCTTCTCGGCCGCCTTCACCTCGCGATCGAGCTTGACGCGGGCCGCCTGCTCCCACTCTCTCCGCACCTCGACGTCGGGATAGGGAAGGGCGGCGGCCACGTCGAGCGCCTGGACGGGCTCGAGGAGGACGTGGACGAGGTGGAGCTTCGCCCCGGAGAGCTGCGCGAGCGACACGGCGTGAGCCAGGGCGCGGGCGGCACAGACGGAGAAGTCGGTCCCGACGACGATGCTCCTGAGCAGGGTGTTCTCACGGGCGGCCATCGTTCACCTCCAGGGGGTTCCCCGGTGAGTGTGGGCTCCTCAGGGCCGTCCTTCAAGGGGTGGTAGCGGTTCCCGCCGGACGTTCTTCGCAATCCTCTCGCGGAGGCGGCCCGCGGCGGTTTCGATCTCGCCGGCGGTGGGGGCGAGCCCTCGCCCGGGACGCCTGTCGCGATGAAAGACGACCTCGCCGTCGACCCTCGTCTCGACGACGTTTCCACGGTCGAAGGCGAAGACGAGCGGCCCGTAAGGGTCGTCGCGCCAGGACGTCGGCCGAGCGAAGCCGGCGGAGGGGTCGAGGAGAACGAGGTCGGCCCTCTTTCCCACCTCGATCGTTCCGCAGACGTCGCCGAGGCCGAGGGCCGCGGCCCCTTCGGCGGTCGCCATCCGGGCAACCTGCCACGCGGTCAGCGCCGCGGGCCCCGAGGCGACCTTCTGCAGGAGGGCCGCGTGGCGCATCTCCGAGAAGGGGTCCAGGCGGTCGTTGCAGGGTGCGCCGTCGGCGCCGAGCGTGACGCGGATCCCGCGGGAGAGGTAGTCGGGGACGGGGCAGATGCCGGAGGCGAGCTTCAGGTTCGAGGAGGGGCAGTGAGCCACGGCGGTTCCGTCGGCGGCGAGGAGTCGCCTCTCCTCTTCGTTGGTGTGGATCACGTGGGCGAGGACGGTCGCGGGTCCCGCGATCCCGAGGTCGTGCAGGTGCTCGATGTTCGCGCGGCCGCTACGGTTCCTGACGAGCTCGATCTCGTCGCGGTTCTCGGAGGCGTGCGTGTGGACGAGGACTCCCTGGGCCAGCGCGCGCGAGGCCGCCTCCCTCAGAATCCGGTCGGTGCAGGAGACGGCGAAACGCGGGCACCAGGCGAAGCGAAGGCGCCCGTCGGCCCTGCCGTGCCACCGCGCGAAGAGCCGCTCTCCCTCGGCGAGCGCCTCCTCCGTCTCGGCGAAGAGATAGGGCGGGTTCGTCGAGGGGTCGTCCATGAGCGCGTTGCCGCTCGTGACCCTGAGGCCCGAGGCCTCCGCCGCGCGGAAGACGGCGTCGGTGTGTCTCACGGTGCCCATGTCGAGGATCGCGGTCGTTCCTCCGGCCGCCAGCTCCGCGAGGCCGAGTCGGGCGGACAGGAAGAGCGTCTCCTCGTCGTGGGCGGCCTCGCCGGGCCAGACGTGCGTCTTCAGCCAGGGAAGGAGGGGGAGGTCGTCGGGACCGTTGCGAAGGAGCGTCTGGCAGAGGTGGATGTGGGTCTGGACGAATCCCGGGAAGAGCCAGAGGCCCTCCGCGTCGACACGTTCGACGGGCTCGCCACGTGCGCCGGCGGCCGCGGCGGCGGCCCGCGCCTGCGAGCCGAGCGCGCGGATGACCCCATCCTCGGCCCAGACGGCGCCCTTCGGGTGAAGGTCGTCGGCCGAGCGCATTCCGGCGACGAGGGCGTTCTCGATCAGAAGGGTGCGCATCCGGCGGAGTATCGGCCCGCGGACCCCGCGCGTCGAGACGGGAGACGACCGGGAAGGTCGGAGTCCGGGACCTGCCCCGGGCGCCGCGAGGTGTCAGGGCGCCGGAGGAGCTGGCGGGCAGGGTGCGTCGGGGAGGTCCTCCGCCGGGGCGCCGTCGAGTCCCAGGGAAGCGGCGATCGGCACCTGCGAGGCGAGGACGAGGGCGACGAGCTCGGGCAGGGGCCGGCCCCACTCCTCCGCACCCCGCCTCACGTACTCGCGGTCGACCTTCTGGGCGAACGCCTTCTCCTTCAGCCTCTTCAGGACCGACTCGACCGGGACGTCGGCGATCTTCTTCGAGGGCCGTACGAGCGCGCAGGCTCCGACGAATCCCGTCAGCTCGTCGGCGGCGAGGATCGCCTTCTCCATCGGCGTCTCGCGCGGGATTCCCGTGTAGAAGGCGTGTCCGCCGACGGCCTTGATCAGGTCCTCGGGCCAGCCACGCTCGCGGAGGATCTCCATGCCGCGGAAGACGTGGTCCGCCTCGGTGGGGTACTTCTCGTAGTCGAAATCGTGCAGGAGGCCGACGAGGCCCCATCGCTCCACCTCCGCCCCGTCCGTCGTGCCGGAAGCGCGGGCGAGGTGGCGCATCGAGGCTTCCACGGCGAGCGCGTGGCGCCGAAGAGCCTGGGAAGCGGTGAACTCGGTGAGGAGGGCCCAGGCGTTCGCGCGGGTCGGAGCGGTCATGAGCGGGAGTATCCCCCCGTGAGGAGAGGAGAGGCCTGTGAATAGGAGTTTTCTATCCGTTTTGATGAAATCATGAACTCGAAGGCGATATCATCACATTTCTCTTGACGAAACTGGCGCTATGCATCAAATTCCGCGCCGTTCCGGCTCGATCCGGACGAAGGAGCAGAAATGGGAGTGAAGGCCGCCGAGATCCTGAAGACCTGCGACAAGGAAGGAGTCCGGTTCCTGCGTCTCCAGTTCACGGACATCCTCGGGATCATCAAGAACGTCGAGGTGCCCCGCTCCCAGTTCGAGAAGGCGCTCGCCGGCGAGATCCAGTTCGACGGGTCCTCGATCGAGGGGTTCGTGCGGATCGAGGAGTCGGACATGGGCCTCGTGCCGGACCTCGAGACGTTCCGGATCTTCCCGTGGTCGCACACGAACGGGAAGGTGGCCCGCCTGGTCTGCGACATCATCACGCCCGACGGAAAGCCGTTCGCCGGTTGCCCGCGCCAGACGCTGAAGAGGCAGAAGGACAGGGCGAAGGAGCTCGGCTACAGCCTGATGACGGGTCCCGAAGCGGAGTTCTTCCTCTTCCGGCGCGACGCGTCCGGGGACCCCATCGTCGACACCCACGACTCGGGCGGCTACTTCGACCTCACCCCGGTCGATCGCGGGGAGGACGCCCGGCGCGACATCGTCGTCGCCCTCGAGGCGATGGGCTTCGAGGTCGAGGCGGCCCACCACGAGGTCGCCCCCGGCCAGCACGAGATCGACTTCAAGTACGGCGACGCGGTCGCCACGGCCGACAACGTCACGACCTTCAAGCACATCGTCAAGAAGGTCGCGATGGACCACGGCCTCCACGCGACGTTCATGCCGAAGCCGATCTTCGGAATCAACGGCTCGGGGATGCACGTCCACCAGTCGCTCATGACCGGGACCGCCGCGAGCCCGAAGAACGCCTTCTTCGACCCGAAGGCCCCCTACCAGCTCTCGAAGATCGCGATGTACTACATCGGCGGAATCCTGAAGCACGCCAAGGCGATCGCCGCGGTGACGAACCCGCTCGTCAATTCCTACAAGCGGCTCGTCCCGGGCTACGAGGCGCCCGTGAACGTCGCCTGGTCCGAGCGCAACCGCTCGCCGATGGTCCGCATCCCGGCCCGGCGCGGCATGGGAACGCGCTGCGAGGTCCGGATGCCCGATCCGGCCTGCAACCCCTACCTCGGATTCGCCGTGATGCTCGCGGCGGGCCTCGACGGCATCAGGAACAAGATCGAGGCGGGCGAGCCGGTGAACGAGAACATCTTCGAGATGTCCGAGCGTGAGAAGAAGCGCCGGAAGATCGAGCAGCTCCCCGCGAACCTCTCCGACGCCCTCGACTGCCTCGAGAAGGACGACGTCGTGAAGAACGCGCTCGGCGAGCACATCTGCGAGAACTTCATCCAGGCCAAGCGGGCCGAGTGGTCGACCTACATCTCCCGCGTCCACCCGTGGGA
>CALBDV010000415.1 GCA_937927565.1 uncultured Holophagales bacterium | reverse complement strand
CTCGTCCTCTTCGAGAGCGAGTGGCACTTCGAGCGGGCGAAGAAGACGAACCCGAAGCTCTCCTTCGCCGCCGCCGTCCAGCCGGCGCGGGCGAAGTAGCCTTCTTCGAACCCTCGTCCGCCCCCGTCCGTATGAGAGGGTGGAGGGACACCATGAAAGGTCCGAAGGTTCGCGTCGAGGAAGTCGAGGTCACCGGGGAAAAGCTCCTCGCGACGGTCAAGGAGCTCATCCACCAGGGAAACGTGAGGCGCATCGTCATCCGGAACGCGAAGGGGGTGACGCTGCTTGAGATCCCGCTTCTGCTCGGCATCGCCGGGGCAGCCTTCGTCCCCGTCTGGGCCGCGATCGGAGCGCTGGCCGCGCTCGTCGCCAGGCTCACTCTCGTCGTCGAGAGGGTCCAGGACGCTCCCGCCGGGCCAGCGGACTCCGACGGAGCCGGCGAGGAGAAGGAAGAAGAGGCGCCGACGTCGAAACCCGCCCGCAAGGCCCCGGGCCGCAGGACCTCGCCGAAGCGCTGACCCCGGCGGAGAGATCTCGGTCGCTCGGATCCGGCGCGACAACGCCGTCGGCACTGCCGGTCCTGCCCTAGAATCGTGACCTCGGAACGGACGAAAGGCAGGGGCTCGGATGGCGTCGACAGGGTCGGATGACAGGATTCCGCGTTTCATCGAGGCCGCGGAGGCGCTTCGCGACGGGCGATTCGGCATCCGCGTCCCCGAGGCGGGATCGGACGACCAGGTGGCGCGGCTCGGGACCGCCCTGAACGACCTCTCGTCGGCGCTCGAACGGCGCTGGCGCGAGGTCGCCGAGCTCGACGCGATCACGGCGCGGATCAACGCCGGGCTCCTCCTCGACGACGTCCTGGAGGACTTCTTCCGCGAAGCGCGGGACATCTTTCCCTACGACCGGATCGGCTTCTCCCTTCTCGAGAGTGGCGGCACGGTCGTCCGCGCGCGATGGGCCAGGAGCGACCTCGGCCCGCTCCGCCTCGGAAAAGGGTACGCCGCGCGCCTCGAGGGGAGCAGTCTCCAGTCGATTCTCGAGACGGGCCGGCCTCGGATCATCAACGACCTCGTCGCCTACCTCGAATCGAAGCCCTCCTCCGATTCGACGAGGCTGGTGGTCGAGGAGGGGGTTCGCTCGTCCCTGACCTGCCCCCTCGTCGCCAACGGCGTCCCCGTCGGCTTCATGTTCTTCTCGTCGCGGCACCCGGACACGTACCGGGACGCTCACGTCGACGCATATCGCAGGATTGCGGGCCAGCTCTCCGTCATCGTCGAGAAGGGGCGCCTCATCTCCGAGCTCTCGGAGCAGAAGGCGGCCCTGGAGATCCGGAACCGCTTCATCACCCGGGTCTTCG
>CALBDV010000414.1 GCA_937927565.1 uncultured Holophagales bacterium | reverse complement strand
CGCACAAGCACGTGCCGATGATGGAGTGGAATCCGGGTGAGGCGGTGAAGAACAACGTCTTCGGGACACTTCGGCTGGGACGCGTAGCGGGTGAGCACCACTGCAAGGCTTTCGTGCTCATCTCTACCGACAAGGCTGTCAACCCGACCTCGATCATGGGCGCCTCAAAACGGGTCGCCGAACTGGTGGCTCAATGCCTCGAGGATAAGTACGAGACGAAGTACGTTGCCGTTAGGTTCGGAAACGTCCTCGGTTCGACAGGTTCGGTCGTCCCAATCTTCAAGGAACAGATCCGCCGGGGTGGGCCCGTGACAGTCACGCACCCAGATATGACGCGCTACTTCATGACCATTCCCGAGGCGGCCCAGCTCGTTCTGCAGGCAGGAGCTATCGGCGAGGGAGGGGAGATCTTCATCCTCGACATGGGAAAGCCGGTGAGGATCGTCGACGTGGCGCGAGACATGATCCGGCTTTCGGGACTCAGACCGGAAGAGGACATTCAGATTCACTTCACTGGACTACGGCCGGGGGAGAAGCTCTTCGAGGAGCTGGGAACGACTGAGGACAGGGTGCAAGGGACGAAGCACCCGAAGATATTCATCGGGAGGATTCCGAGGATGGAAGGGAACGTCGTCGAACTGGGCCTGCGAAGCCTGGCGGTGCTGGTCCGGAATGGTGACGAAGCCGCCCTACGGGAAGCACTCGCGGTTCTGGTACCGGAGGGGTCCTTCTGTCCGGCGCGGGAGATGGAAAGGCGAGCCGCGGCAGTCGCCTCCGAGAGAACGATGGAGCCTGTAGCTTGACGCGGAGTCCACGTCAACTTCTGGCGTCGCTGTCAGCGGTGATGGCGTTCGTCGCGTCCCCCGCTTTCGGGCAGATTTCCACCGATGTTCCGCCCTCCCAGCGTACCCTTCCAGCTGCCGAGCAGGTGGAGCAGGAAATGGCGAGGGCGCGATTCCGGCTCGGGCCGGTGCGCCTGTTGCCGTTCTTCGAGCTCTACAACGTCGGGTGGACGAATAACGCGCTTGTCACCTCGGAAGGGACGGTCGACGATTACACCGCGTCGGTGTCGGCGGGAGCCAGGCTGGTGGTTCCATTCGGACAGAAACTCTTCCTGAGGGGCAACGTGGCGCCCACGTACGACTGGTACTACAGGACGGAATCCCTGCGCGGCTTCGGTGGCGATTACTCGGGAGAACTGCTCGGCCTCTTCAATCGGCTCACCGTGGGCGCCGGCGGCGGGTACAAGAAAGCGATCAGCACGGTTTCGTCGGAAGTGGCACGCGACGTCTTCAACACGACGACAAGCGGTACGGCGAAGGCCGAGGTGAAGCTCCTCGACCGGCTGTCGCTGTTCGGCGGGGCCGAGGTCGCAGACCTGAAGCAGGAAGACCCGAATGCCAACACGCCCGGGCTCGCACCGGTTTCGGACCTGGACCGGAAGGAGACCGCGTACCGGGGTGGCCTTCGGTACACGTTCTCGTCGGTGCTTTCAGTCGGGGTGATGGCCGAGGAAGTCCAGACGCGGTTCGACAAGAACGGGGAGCTGCAGGACAACG
>CALBDV010000413.1 GCA_937927565.1 uncultured Holophagales bacterium | reverse complement strand
CCGACCCAGCGGACGAGCCGGCGGAGACGGACGAGGAAGTCGTAGGCCTCCTCCGGAGAGCGCAGGTCGGGCTCGGTGACGATCTCGGCGAGCGGGGTGCCGGCGCGGTTCAGGTCGACGAGGGAAACGCCCGTCGGCACGTCGTCCCAGGGGACCTCGTGCATCGACTTGCCGGCGTCCTCCTCGAGGTGGATCCGGTTGAGACGGATCGCGCGGGGCGCGCCGCCTTCGCCGCGCACTTCGACGACGCCGCCCGTGGCGAGCGGCCGGTCGTACTGCGAGATCTGGTAGCCCTTCGGAAGGTCGGGGTAGAAGTAGTTCTTCCGCGCGAAGACGGACGTGTCGTGGATCTCGCAGCGGGTCGCGAACGCGAGGCGCAGGGCGAGGCTCACCATCTCGCGGTTGAGGACGGGGAGGGCGCCCGGGTAGCCGAGGCAGACGGGGCAGACGGCGGTGTTGGGCGCCGCGCCGAAGACGACGGGGCAGGCGCAGAAGGCCTTCGTCCGCGTCTTCAGCTGCGCGTGGACTTCCAGCCCGATGACCGTTTCGAACTCTTGGGACGGCATTGGAACGACGAGTCTAGCCGAGCTCTCTTCAGGGGAAGACCCTCCCCGGGTTCAGGATGCCGAGCGGGCCGAGGGCGCCCTCGACGGCCTTCCTCGCCGCGAGCCGCCTGCCCCGGCGCGTGCGGCTAGAATCGCCCCCCCGCGCGTCCCCTGTGCCGCGGGGCCTCCCCTCCATGTCGCGCCCTCCCGCAACCCACCCGCACGCGCCGGATCGCCGCGCTGCCGCGCCGCCGATCGTGTCGCGCGTGACGCACGCCACGTTCGGCCTCTGGTTCCCGTTCTTCCGCTGGCTCGTCCTCCGCTTTCCGCCGGAGTGGGTGGCGCGCCTCGCGGCCGCCACGGCGGAGCGGGCGATCTGGGCGCGCGAGCCGGTGCGCGAGGCGATTCTCGAGAATCACGCCGCCCTGCTGGGGCTTCCGCCGTGGCGGCGCGAGGTGGAGGAGTCGGCGCTCGCGATGCTCGGGCACCACTCGCGTTCGTGGATCGACCTGCTGCGTTTTTCCGAGAGGCCGCCGACGGACCTCGACGCGGTGGTTCCGAGGCGCGTGGGGACCGAACACCTCGTAACGGCTCGTGACGCCGGACGGGGAGCGATCCTCCTGACGGCGCACGTCGGGAACTTCGAGATCGGCGGCTTCTTTCTCGGGGCGATCGGCCTGAAGGTGGCGGTCGTCTACCTGTCCGATCCCTCGCCCGTGGTCGAACGGGACCGGAAGGCGGCACGCGACCGGCTCGGCATCCGGTCGCTGCAGATGACGTCGGACTTCTCGGCGATAAAGATCCTCCGGAGCCTCGAGGAGGGGTACTTCGTGGCGATCCAGGGCGACCGCGACTACTCCGGGACCGGGCGAACGCTGCCGTTCCTCGGCCGGAGCGTCTCGTTTCCCGTCGGGCCGTTCCGGATCGCCGCCGCGGCGGGCGTCCCGCTCCTGCCGGTCTTCGTCCTCAGGGACGAGGACGGGACCTATCGGACGGTCGTCGAAGCGCCGATCCGGGTCGAGTCGGCCTCGCGCGGCCGGCGCGAGGAGGCCGAGAGGTCCGCGATGACGGAGTTCGTCGCGATCCTGGAGCGGACGGTTCGAGAGAACGGCGGGCAGTGGTACATGTTCTCCCGCTTCTGGGAGCCGCCGATCTGAGGCGGACCGGCCGATGGAACGCCTCTTGCTAGACTTGGCGCCCGCCGGTGAAGGCCGCCGGAACGGCCCGTCTCGAAGCATGAAGATCGTCCTCGCCATCGACCCTGCACAGCCGCACGCCGGCTATCGGGACGCCCTCATCGCCGCCGGGACCCTCCCGGGGGAGCTGGAGATCGTCCAGCCGGGAGACGCTCTTCCCGAGGAGTTCGACGGACTCCTCCTGTCGGGCGGGGCCGACGTCGACCCGGCGCGCTACGGCGAGACGCCGGTCAACGGCTCGGTCCACGTCGACGCGGGGCGGGACGACCTCGATTTCGAGCTGCTCCTGCGTGCGGACCGCCTCGAAGCGCCCGTCTTCGGCATCTGCCGCGGACTGCAGGTCGTCAACGTCGCGCTCGGCGGGACCCTCTGGCAGGACCTCCCGGCGCAGCGTCCGCGCGGCGTCGAGCACTCCTTCCCGAGCAGGGAAGGGCACGACCGGGCGCATCCCGCGCACGAGGTCCGGGTCTCCTCGAGCCTGACTCGCACGCTTCCGCTGGGGGTCGCTCTCGCGGCGACGGACGGGGCCTTCGTCAACTCCCGGCACCACCAGGCGGTGAAAGACCTCGCGCCGGGCCTCGTGGCGCTCGCCGCATCCCCCGACGACCTCGTCGAGGCATTCGCCCGCGACGCCGGGCCGTTCCTCGCCGCGGTCCAGTGGCACCCGGAGAATCTGATCGAGAGGGCGGACCAGAAAGCCCTCTTCGTGGAATTCCTGGCCGCGGCGCGCCAGCGCGCGGCTCGCAACGACCGTCACGACCAGAAACCGGAGCCCGCATGACCATCCGCACCGTCTTCTCCGCCGCCCTGCTTTCCGCCACCGTTCTCGCGAACGTCGCCTCGTCGCAGGCGCCGGCTGCGACCTCGGCCCCGCCTCCCCTCCCGAAGGGTGTTCCCGCGTTCGAGGTGGCACAGCTCAACGCCTTCACCTGGTACGGCCGATTCGGCTACACGAACTGCGCGTTCATCGACATGGGCGACGGCGTTCTCGTCATCGACACGGGCTGGACGAAGCAGGATGCCGAGAACCTCAAGGCGCAGATCAAGGAGAAGACGAAGGGCAAGCCCGTTCGCTGGATCGTGATGACGCAGACGGACATCGACTCCAATGGCGGAATCGAGGCGTTTCTTCCGACGGACGCGACGATCTTCGTCCACTCCCGGGCGGTCGATCCGCTCTCCAGGAGCGTGCTCCGCGTGATGCCGGGCGAGAAGCGCCCGACCGTCGTCGGGGTCGTGGACAGGCTCGTCGTGAACGCGGGCGGCGGGCGTCTCGAGATGATTGCTCCGCCCGGAGGCGCACACTCGGCCTACGATCTCGTCGCCGTCAGCAGCAACAGCGGAATCGCGTTCGTCGGGGACCTCGTGACCTCGGGACGCTGCCCCAACCTCGCGGGGGGTGCCTCGGATCCGGCGGGCTGGAAGAGCATGCTCGACCGGATCGAGGAGCTTGGACCCATGGGCCTGATAGCGACGCGCGGAGATCCGATCCAGGCGGTCCGAGAGGAGCTGCATCGAACGGGCGCCTACCTCGAGCGCGTCCGCACCTTCCTGTCCGAGCAGAAGGCGAAAGCCTCGCCCGAAGCGCGGGTGGCGGCGGAACTCTCGCTGAAGGACCTGGGCTCCTACTGCCCCGGTACGATCGACAACGCGAACGTTCTCGCGCTCTACCGCCGGCTCCGGCCGGATGGGACATTTGCTCCCCCTGCGGAACTGGCGCCGGCTCCGACGAAGCCGACCCCACCGGCAGGGAAAGCACCCCGCTGAAGGCGCACCCCCGGCAAAAACGAGAATCCCGGCCGGTTGATCACGCCGGCCGGGACATTACCTGGGGGCGACGGGTCCTCCGAACTCACGATCGCCCCCGTCCGGTTGAGCCGCGTCCGCGGCCCGTCTTCCCTTCGCGGGGTCGATCTGGGATCGCCCCGGAAAGAACCTCTTCTCGTGGGAAAGAACTTCCGGATCCACTGACAAATCTGGGCTCGGAGTGCGGCCCTGTCAAGCCCCGGAAGCGCTCGGCCATCGCGCTTCGACGGTCGTCTGGATCCCTCCGCGCGGCGTGAAGACGCCTCGCACGGACATCCGCCGCGGGTGCGTCGCCGTCACGAGATCGGCGAGGACGCGGTTCACGACGTTCTCGTTGAAGATCCCGAGGTTCCGGTAGGCGAGGAGGTACTCCTTGAACGACTTCAGCTCGACGCAGAGCGCGTCGGGCACGTACGTGACCACGAGCGTCGCGAAGTCGGGGAGGCCGGTCTTCGGGCAGATCGAGGTGAACTCCGGAATCGTGATCGCCACTTCGTAGTCGTCCCCGTACTGGGACGGCCACGTTTCGAGTTCCGGGAGCGCCGCCTTCGTCCCTGCGGCGGCATGGTCGTCCGTGTAGCCGGTCGTCATGTCCGGAGGATAGCCCGGCCGGAGCCTGGCCCGGAATGTGCGACACTTCGCGCCCGATGGCCATTTCGCCCGAGAAACGCAAGCAGATCCTGAAGGACATCCGACAGCTCGTCCTGATGGCTGCCGTCATTCTGACGGGCCGGTCGGTTCTCGCCGACTGGTACGTCGTCCCGACCGGCTCCATGAAGCCGACGATCCTCGAGGGCGACCGCGTCTTCGTCTGGAAGTCGGCCTACCAGATCCGCCTGCCGTTCTCGAAGGTCCGCCTCGTGAAGACCGGTGTGCCGCGCCGGGGCGACGTCGTCGTGGTGAGGAACCCCGACGGCGGAAGCGTTCCCTTCGTCAAGCGGCTCATCGGCCTGCCCGGCGACGTCGTCGAGCTTCGGAACGAGGCGCTCCTCGTGAACGGAAAGCCGCAGAAGGTGGAGTTCCTCCCCCCGCGGACCCTCGAGGACGGTGAGGTCGAGATCCTCGGAACGGAGGGGCTCGACGGGCGGACGCACCCGATCCGGATCCTCCCCGAGAAACCCGCGCTCCGGAACTTCGGTCCGATCACGGTTCCCGAGGGAGAGGTCTTCCTGATGGGGGACAACCGGGACGAGAGCCGCGACGCGCGTTTCTTCGGCACCCGGCCCGTCATCGACCTCCTGGGCCGGGCCGTCGGTGTGATGTGGAGCTGGAATCCCGCGTTCACCCAGGGGCCGCGGCTCTCCCGGTTCGGCCGGGCCTTCATCACGTCGGCCGACAAAGCAAAGCCCTGATTCCGCTTGTCCGCAGAGGCCCTCGGGCAGTTGCGCTTATGCTCGTCTGGAACTATTCTAAATCTCGTGAGGGCCGATTCCGAGACTCTTAGAGAGATGTTGCGTGCGCGCGGGCTCCGGGTGACGGAACCGCGGGTCGCGGTGCTCTCCTATCTCGCCTCGACGAGCCGGCACCCGACGGCCGAAGACGTCGAAACGGCCGTCAACGCCGGAGGGCCGGTTCTATCCCGCGCCTCGGTCTACAACGTCCTCCATTCCCTGGCACGCGCGGGGCTCGTGGTCGGGATGAGCGTGAAAGACGGTGCGACCCGCTACGACGCCCACGTCGCCCCCCACCACCACCTCGTCTGCCAGGCCTGCGGGCGGGTGGAGGACGTGGCGTGGCAGGACTTCGGCGTCGCGGAGCGTGGCGTTCTTCCCGATGGACGGACCGTCCGGGCGCTCGCCCTCACGCTCGACGGCGTCTGCAGCGACTGCGGCTGAACCGACGCGGACCAGCTGAAGGCCGCGGGATGAAAAAAGGGGAGGCGTTTCCGCCTCCCCTCCGTTCGGACCCCGAGCGCCGTCAGCGGTTCTCGACCGGGACGTAGTCGCGGCGAGCCGGCCCGAGGAAGACCTGCCGCGGCCGGGCGATCTTCTGGTCGGGGTCGTTGACCATCTCGTGCCACTGCGCGAGCCAGC
>CALBDV010000412.1 GCA_937927565.1 uncultured Holophagales bacterium | reverse complement strand
GCCTGGGTGAGCTGACCGGGAGACGAGGGCACCGGAGCACCAGGGAACCAGGGAACCAGGGAACGAACCGGGTTCGGGCTCAGGTCGATTCCGCAGTGGGACTTGGTCGGGGCGGGACGTCCCGCGGCCGCTCGCCGGGGAGCTGAGCTTCGCGCGCCCCCCGGACCCCCACTCCCAATCTGCGCTCATTCGCCATCCGCGGGCGGGACCGCCGTCGTCGGCGCGGGAGCATCCGTGAGACTCTCAAGGAGTCCCCTTCCGCTTCCAGATCTGTACCGGCCCCAGCCTCCTGCGAGGCTCGAAGGACGCTCTCACGTAGCCGTCCAGCTCGGGGTACGAGGCTCGCCAGTCCCAGAAGTCCCCGTCCACTCGTTCCACGACGTAGAGCGGGTGGTTCCGTTCGATGAACTCCAACTCCCTTCGGGCATTCCACGAAGGTCTGTGGAATCCCGCGAGGTAGTCCATGCGCGCGGCCTGCCTCCTCCCGGTGAGGAAGGTGAAGAAGCTGGACGGGATCTCGAGCATGCAGGCGTCGGGAGGGACACTCTTCTCGATTTCGTCCACGACGGGCTGGACGAGCCTCGCGGACCAGTCGTCGAAGGGAACGTCGCCGGACGCCGAGTTTCGAAGCCGGACGACTGGCTCCTTCGTTGCGAAGGGGTTGAGGGCCGCCGGCCAGACGAGCAGGAGAAAGACGACAAGGACCGCGGCCGTGAGCCCCCGGAGAGCCCCGTGCATGCCGGCGAGGGCGACGTGCAGGCGGGACGTCAGCCAGGTTCCCGTGAGCAGCACCGGCGGGATGACCCACAGCCAGTGATTGACGTCCGTCCAGGGATAGAGGCCAAGGGGTGTGATCGTGCTGAACAGGGTCAGGACAACGAGGCGCTGGATCTGTGCGTCCACCCGTTGGCGGTACGTGGCGAGCACGAACGTCGTGGCGAGGTTGACCGCCGGCAGAAGGAGGATCAGATAGCCAGCCGGCCTGAGGGACAGCGCGGGAACGAGGACCAGCGATCCCAGGACAGCGACGCCCGCCGCGATGGTCGCGTGCCCGCGCCACTTCGGAGAGGCCGAGAAGGGCAGGACCAGCGAGAGGAAGCCCAGGAGAACGAGGGAGTGTTCCGTCTCGACGGGCATGAGCCAGAGGACCATCCCATCGGCGATGGCCAAGGGCTCCGTAACGAGTCCTCGCCAGAGCTCGTCGGCTCCGACCTGCCATGCGTGGTACGCAATCCACGGAAGGGTCACGAGGGCTGCCCCGGAGGCGAAGGCGCCGATTTGCGCGGGCAAAGGTCGGGAGAGCTGGCGGACGTCACGTGAAAGGAGGAGTTGCCTCGAGACGAGAACGATCGAGAGGACGAGGACCGGCGCGACGAAGACGCAGAGGTAGCCGACGGTCAGACTTCCTCGAATGAGGACGAGCACTGTGACGGCGGGAAGCAGGTACGCGAGAAACAGCGGATGAAACCGGACCGCGCGCCCGGTGCCGACCTGCGGCTCCCGGGCGAGCTGGACGACGAGGATCGCGACGAGCGCAGCGACGGAGACGAGGATGCCGTCCCGGAGCTTCATTCCGGCCGCGAGGCCCGCGAAGATGCCGGCGGCAAAGAGTTCACGGCGCCCGGCCGGTCCGGTCTCGACGTGGCGGAACAGGAAGAGCAGCGTCCCGAGAACGAGCGGGGGGACGTACCAGCCCGAATAGCCCATGTTGAGCTGGACGACGCCGCAGACGACGGTCAGAAGCGCCGCGAACAGGCTGAACCCGCGGTTCACGATCTTCCGGGCGATCGCGTAGGTGAGGAGCGTCGTGACGAGCTGGGCCGCCGTCAGACAGATGCGAACGGACGAGATCTTCACTCCGAACACCTCGAAGGCGACGGCGTGCAGGTAGTACGAGAGAGGGGGATAGGCGGCCCAGACGTCTCGAAAGAGAACCTCACCGCGCAGAAGTCGAAGGCCCGGAGAGAGCCGATAGCCTTCGTCCATCGAGACCCAGTAGATCCAGTAGGGAATCGTCTGCGTTCGGAGCAGGTAGACGTGGGCCAGGAGCATGAGGAGGCCGAGACTGAGGAATACAGGGTCCCGGCGGAGCGGCAAACGATCTCCCGCGAAGGCCAAACCCCCCATCATAGTCACCTCGGTTCGGGCTGGACCCGCGGGAGGGCCGGGGGCGGGCAGGTCCCGTACCTCCGGAGCCCTTCCCCTATTCCTGCTTCTTGGTCCCGAGGATGACGAGGACGATCAGGAGGAGGA
>CALBDV010000411.1 GCA_937927565.1 uncultured Holophagales bacterium | reverse complement strand
GGCCGTGAAACTGCCCGTCAGGGCTTGGGAATCCGGATCCGGCTGATCATCAGCGAGCCCGAGAGCGCGAAGACGAGGACCAGGGGATGGAGGTGGAAGCCGGCCAGCTGGACGACCCCGAACCAGAGGTTCTGACCCACGGCGCCGGACTTCGCGGCGAACGCCAGGAGGAGGACGAGGAGGACGGAGGTCGGTATCGGCGTTCCTTCGAAGTACTTCACCTTGCCGGTCCCCTCGGACAGGGCCGCGGCGGTGACGTTGTAGCGGGCGAGGCGCGAGACGCCGCAGGCGACGAAGTAGGCCAGGACGATCCGGTCGTAGAGGCCCTGCATGCCGCAGCCGTACGCGAGGATCGCGGGGGCCACTCCGAAGGAGATGACGTCGGCCAGCGAGTCGAGCTCCTGGCCCATGGGCGACGACTTCTGCCGCCACCGGGCGATGCGGCCGTCCAGGACGTCGAAGACGAGCGCGGCGACGACGAGCGCGCACGCGATATAGACGTGGTGGACGTCGTTCGTCTCCAGGTAGGTCATGGTGGAGAAGAGGGCCCCGACGCCGCAGACGGCATTCGCGAGGGTGAACCAGTCCGCCAGGTGGAACTCGCGAATCATCGAGAAGTGCTTGCGCGGCGTCCCTGTCGTCATCGAATCCGCCCCCCTCTCGCCGGCCTGCGTGTGCAGGCGCGGCGAGGATACGGGATTCGGATGGGATCCCCTGGTCGGGCTGTTCGGCGGGGTTCGGCCCGCTCGACGCGCTTCAGGTTTCCAGGTGCAGGTCGACGATGGCCGGCGGAACGAGCTCCCGGATGAGAGGCGCGAAGAGGCCGATGAGGAAGAGGACGAGCCCGCCGCCGGCGGCGGCGGCGAGGCCGAGCATCGTCGGGATCCTCGCGAGACGGGCCTTGTCGTAGTTGTTCACGCGGGCGACGAGATCGCCGGCAGCAACGGGAGCCTCGGTCGTCTTGTTCTTGAGGATGAGCCTCTCCTCGCCCACGGCTTTCAGGATCGGTTCGTCTGCGACGTAGATCTCGACGCGGTCGGAGGCCGTGGCGAGAGGCGGCGAAAAGGCCGTGGCGGTCCAGTAGGCGTCGGCCGGCTGCTGCCAGAGATGCAGGAGGCCGTAGCAGGCGCCGCCGCAGGCGAGCAGCCCGATCAGGATGGCGAAGGAACGGAAGTGGTTGCGTTTCACGGTGCACCTCCCCAGGTGTCCGGCTCGGCCGGTGGGAGGGGCTCGCTCGCCCGGGAGCCGTGGGGAGCCGGTGAGACCAACGGCGACCGCGGCGGGCAAGGTTGCCGGAGAGGATGTCGAGGGCTCCGGCGGCACCTCGATTGTAGGCCTTTCGCGGTGCGAAGGCGGACCCTCAGAACCTGATCGACACGCCCCCGACCGCGTACGCGAACCAGGCGAAGCTGTAGACCTCGTCGTTGTCGGCTCCGCCTTCGAGGGTGCGCGCGCCGACGAAGAGGTCGACCTTCGGGGAGACCTTCGCCTCGAGGCGGAGGGCGACGTCTTCCGCGCGGCCCTGCTTGGCCGCGGCCGCGTCGACGTCGAGGTCGAGCGCGAGGGTGTCGGTCATCTGCCAGCGGACGCCGCCGTAGAGGAGCGGCACGAAGCCGGTGTTCTCCTTGGTGCTCTGAAGGCCCGAGCCGGTCAGCTCGATCTTGGCGTCGCGGATTTTTCCGGTGAGGCCCGCGCGGAAGGAGACGGGACCGGAGCTCTTGAAGCGGTAGACGCAGGAGAGGCGGTAGGAGTTGAAGACGTAGGTGACGTCGAGCGGCTGGCCGCCGGGGAACGTGGTGCCATTGAAGTCGACGGGGGTGTCGGGAGTGAGGGACGCCGTGGTCCTCAGGGGCGCGGCGAGGAGGCGAAGCGACGTGCGCTTCGAAACGTCGGCCCAGAGCGTTCCGCGGAAGGCGGCGACGGGGCCCTGGGTCACTTCGTCGAGGGCGATGCGCGTGCCGGTGTCGCCCGGGACGGCAAAGTCGTTTCGGAGCTGCCAGGCGGCCCCCCCCTCGAGCTCGAAGCGGAAGCGATCCTGGGCCGCGGCGGGACGTGCACCGGCGACGGCGACGGCGAGGAGAAGTGCGGAGGCGGCGGAAACGAGCGTTCGGTTCACGCCGTCTATTCCGCCGGACGAACGGTTTCGGATTCCCACCCCGGGGTCCTGGCGTCCGGTGGCCCCCCTTACGGCAGCGGCACACCCTTCAGCTCGAAGCGGTAGCGGCGGAGGTAGCGCGGGTTGCTGGACGCGGCCGCGGGGTCGCCTCCCGGCACGTAGAGCTCGATCTCGCCAGAAACCTCGCGGAGGGAGGTCGCCGTGCGCGCTGCGAGCTTCAGCGGGACGGGGAGGACGACGGGCGCTCCGGGGTCTTCGCCCTTCAACGGCTCGAGCGGCGCCGCGGCGGCGTTCTCGAGGACGAGGTTCGTGCCGAGGTCGTCGACGGCGGTGCGGACGAGGACGCGTGCCGACCCGATCTCGCTCCTCTTCGCGTCGACGAGCTCGATGTCGATCTCGCAGAACGGCGTGCCCGCCGGGCCGCGCCTCCGTTCCTCGCGGATCCGGACGAACTGCATCTGCAGCGGCGGAACGGGGACCGGTGTGGGCTCGGGGGTGGGGGCGACGGTCGGCGTGGGGCGGGGCGCCACGAGGGCGCGGGCCTTCTCCGGGAGGCCGCAGGCCGCCGTCGCGGCAGCGCCGGCGGCGAGGAGCACGGCGATGGCGATGCGGGGAGGGCGTGGCTTCATGGCGGCGGCAGCTCTTCGGGCCTGCGTCACGGGAGGGGAACGTCCTTCAGCTCGAACGGGACGGAGACTATGGACTTCTTCGTGGGGAAGGCGCGCGACGTGTCGCGCTTCGGCATCCAGAGCTCGACCGTGCCCGAGACCGTCACCGCCCCGGCGCCACGGGCCGAGCCGCCGAGGTGGATCCAGAGACCTTCTCCCGCGGGGTTCTCTTCCCAGGGAGCGTTCGCGGGCTGCTCCGGAAGGAGGTCGTGCCCCGTGTCGTCCTTTGCCGCGGTGGCTCGGATGCGGAAGGCCTTCGCGTCCGCGAGACCCTCGCCTTCCAGCTTCGGCATCAGCGTCAGGCGGCCGGCCGTCTCGTTCGACGCCTCGCGAGAGCGGGATTCGGCGACAGAGTCGACGACGATGCGGAACGACTCCTGCGCGGCGAGGGGCGGGGCGACGGCGAG
>CALBDV010000410.1 GCA_937927565.1 uncultured Holophagales bacterium | reverse complement strand
CGCCGGTTCTGTTCTTCGATCATCCGTCGATCCAGGAGATCGCGAAGCACCTGGCCGACGAGCGGGGAGCGGATCTCCTTCGGGCGCGCCGCGGCGTCGCCGCGGCGGGGCCGGCGCCGCTCGCGGAGAGGGAGCGCGCGCAGCCGGCGATCCCGGAGGCCGGGAAGCGCTGGGTGCCCTCCGTCGACGGGACGGAGCTCGGTCACTCGCTGGAGCGCCGCTTCGTCGAGCGGCCGGTCGCCGTCGTCGGCATGAGCGGCGTGATGCCGCAGTCCGAGGACCTCGATGAATTCTGGGAGAACCTCGAGGCGGCGAAGGACCTCGTGACGCTCATCCCGGCGGACCGGTGGCGCTGGGAGGACTACTACGGCGATCCGCTCAGGGAGCCGAACAAGACGAACGCCCGGTGGGGTGCGTTCATGCGGGAGATCGACAAGTTCGACCCGCTGTTCTTCGGCATGTCGCCGCGGGAAGCGCAGATGATGGATCCGCAGCAGCGGATCTTCCTGGAGCACGTCTGGAAGGCGGTCGAGGACTCCGGGCACAAGGTCTCGGACCTCGCGGGAACGAAGACCGGTGTGTTCGTGGGGGTCGCCACGAACGACTACATCGACGTGATGAACACGAGCGGTGCGGTTCTCGACGGCTACAGCGCTTCGGGGAACTCGCACTCGGTGCTGGCGAATCGCGTCTCCTTCCTCCTCGGCCTTCGCGGCCCGAGCGCACCTCTGGATACGGCGTGCTCCAGCTCCCTCGTGGCGCTGCACCGCGCGCTCGAGTCGATCCACACGGGAAGCTGCGAGATGGCGATCGTCGGGGGCGTCCAGGTGATGCTCACGCCGGCCGCGTTCATCTCGTTCAGCTCCGCCGGGATGCTGAGTCCCGACGGCAAGTGCAAGACCTTCGACAAGAGTGCCAACGGCTACGTGCGCGGAGAGGGTTGCGGTGTCATCTTCCTCAAGTCCCTCGCGACGGCCCTGGCGGACGGCGATCACGTCTACGCGGTGGTCAAGGCGACGGCGGAGAACCACGGCGGCCGCGTGACGGCCATGACGGCGCCGAACCCGGCGGCCCAGACCGAGCTCCTCATCGAGGCGTACGAGAAGGCGGAGATCGACCCCGCGACCGTCGGCTTCATCGAGTGCCACGGCACGGGGACGAGTCTCGGCGATCCGATCGAGGTGCAGGCTCTCACGAAGGCGTTCTCGGAGCTGTACAGGCGCCACGGCAGTCCGCCGCCGGCCAGGCCCCACGTCGGCCTGAGCTCGGTCAAGACGAACATCGGGCATCTCGAAACCGCCGCCGGGATCGCGGGAATCCTCAAGACTCTGCTCGCCATCAAGCACGCGAGCATTCCGGCCAACGTTCATCTGAAGGAGGTCAATCCGTACATCAGGCTGGAGGGGACGCCGTTCTTCATCGCGCGCGAGCTCACGCCCTGGGACCGGCCGGTCGACGCGCGAGGCGTGCCGCTGCCCCGGCGCGCCGGTGTCAGCTCATTCGGGTTCGGCGGCGCGAACGCGCACGTGGTGTTCGAGGAGCACATTCCCGCCGCACGGGGGCCTCTGCCGTCGGCGCCGCAGCTGATCGTGCTGTCGGCGAAGAACGCGGACCGCCTCAGGGACTACGCCGAGGCGCTGCTCGCTCATCTCGACGAGAAGGACGGCGAGCTGAGCGACCTCGCGTACACGCTGCAGGTCGGACGCGACGAGATGCCGGAACGGCTTGCCCTGGTAGTGCGCGACGGCGACGACCTGAGACAGAAGCTCCGGGGCTTCCTCGCGGGTGTGCCGGCGGGCGAGGTCCATCACGGGTGCGTCGGCCTGAGGAGTACGGGCGAGTCCGTCGACGAGCGCGCCGTTCACGGCGCGGCCGAGAGGCGGGATCTCTCGCGCCTCGCGGAACTCTGGGTCACGGGCGAGAAGATCGACTGGCGCCTGCTCCACGACGCGGGCGTGCCTCGCCGCGTCCCGGCGCCGACCTATCCCTTTGCACGGGAGCGTTACTGGTTCGAGGGGAGCGAGCGAAGGGCGGCGACCGCGGCGGCGAGACTTCATCCCCTGGTCCACGTCAATACCTCGACGTTCGTGGAGCAGAGATTCTCGACGCGATTCTCCGGAGCCGAGTTCTACCTGGCCGATCACGTCGTCGGATCGCAGAAGACCCTTCCGGGAGTCGCCTATCTCGAGATGGCGCGAAGCGCGGGGGAGATGGCGGCGGGCCGGCCGGTGCGAGCGATCCGGAATCTCACGTGGGAAAGCCCCCTGATCGTGGGCGGCGACGCGAAGACGGCCGAGATCACCCTCACGCCGGGCCGGAAGGAGGTCGACTTCGCCGTTCGCACCGGCAAGGTGACGCATTGCAGAGGTCAACTGGAGTATGCGGGGCCGAAGGAGGAGTCGGAGCGTCTCGACATCGTCGGAATCCGCGATCGCTGCAAGGCGGAGGTCGTGACCCGCCGGGAGCTGTATCCGTTTCTGAGCGCCGGCGGACTCAACCTCGGCCGGAGCTTCCAGATCGTGGAGAGCATCTCGGGAAACGAGAACGAGGCCCTCGCAGTCCTGGTCTTGCCGGAGCACCTGAAGAGCGAGGCGGATCAGTTCTGGCTGCATCCGTCGTTGATGGACGGCGCGCTCCATACGGCGATCGGTCTGCTGAGGACGAACGGCATGGATGCCGAGTTGGGCCTGCCGTACGCGGTGCGGGAGGTGCGGATCCTGGGCTCCCTGCGTGACCTGCGCTACGGCTACGCGACGTGGCGTCTCGATCCGAACGTGGGCGTGAATGGCCAGAAGGTGACGTTCCACCTCCTGGACGGGAACGGCCAGGTCCTCGTGAGGCTGAACGACTTCTCCACGAAGTCGCTGCGGCCGGCCGTCGCGCGGGTCGCGGAGACGCCGAAGGCCGCGGACGAACGGGTGGAGCTGGAGAGGCTGGTCCCGGTGTGGAGTCTGGTGCGCCAGGAGGGCGCGCGGGCCCCCGCGACGACGAGCACCGTCCTGCTGAGCGGGAGTCCCGCGCAGTGCGAATGGCTTCGGACGGAGCGGCCGAACGCCCGGCTCGTCGATGCGAGGGATGTCCCGGAGGCGCTCACGGGGGGGTTCGAGGAGCTGGTCTGGTTCGCGCCGGAGGCGAGCGAGGAGTCCTGGGCCGCGCAGCAAGAGCGAGGGCTCCTGGCGCTGTTCCGGATCGTCAAGGAGCTCCTGCGGATCGGATACGGCACGAAGACGCTCAAGTGGACCATCGTGACCGAGAGAACGCAGGGCGTGACGCCGTACGACGAGGTTCAGCCGGCGCACGCCGGAATCGCGGGCTTCGTGGGCAGTCTCGCAAAGGAGTATCCGCATTGGAAGCTCCGCGCGGTGGACATCGAGTCGCTCGAGGCAAGCCCGGCACGGGAGTGTCTGGCCTCGGCGTTCGATCCGCGCGGCGACGCGCTGGCGCACCGACGGGGTGAGTGGTTCCGGCAGACGCTGGCGCGGATGACGTCGCCGCCGGCGGCGGAGCCGGCATATCGGCAAGGCGGCGTGTACGTGGTGATCGGCGGCGCCGGCGGCCTCGGCGAAGCGTGGACACGGCACGTCATCGAGAGATACCGGGCGAACGTCGTGTGGATCGGAAGACGGGACTACGACGCGAGGATCGACGCGAAAATCACGAGGCTCTCGGAGCTCGGCCCGGCGCCGCTGTACGTCACCGCCGATGCGGCGGACCGTTCCTCGCTGGAGCGTGCGCGGGAGACGATCCGGAATCTGTATCCGGCCATTCACGGCGTCGTTCATTCCGCGGTGGTGCTGCGCGATCAGAGCCTCGCTCGCATGGACGAGGCGGCGTTCCGAGAGAGCCTGGCGGCGAAGACCGACGCGACGGTGAACATGGACGGCACGTTTGGCGAGGACGCGCTGGACTTCGTCCTCTTCTTCTCCTCGATCGTGTCCTTCCTCAAGACGCCGGGGCAGGCGAACTACGCGGCCGGGTGCTCGTTCGCTGACGCGTTCGCGCACTGGCTGCGGAAGCGTCGGCGGTGTCGCGTGAAGATCATGAACTGGGGGTACTGGGGCAGCGTGGGCGTGGTGTCCGACGAGGCCCACAACCGGATCATGCGGAGCGCCGGCTTCGGCTCGATCGAGCCGGGCGAGGGAATGAAGGCGCTCCAGGAGCTGATCGGATCGGATCTGCATCAGCTTGCGTTCCTCAAGACGTACGGCGATCGCGCGACCGCGGCTCTCGATCTGAAGGAAGCGGTTGCCTACCACGCGCGAGCGGCGCGGAGAGGAAGCCCCAGACCGCCGGCGGTGCTCGCCGGAGAGGCGTCGGCCTGACGGCACTCCATTCCTGAGCCCGAGAAAGGGCCCCCGAGGCAGGGCCGCGGAGAGCCCGGGCAAAGACGGTCCGGTACGCCGTCCGGGGACGGCGACAGGCACGTCGGCGACCGGGAGTCCCCGCGGGCGGCGCGCCCCGTGCGCAGGCGTGCCAACGAGAGGGCGGCCCCCAGGAGAAGTCCATTGATGGCGTACACGATTGCCGCGCTGAGAGGCGAACCGGCGAGCTCGGTGTTGACGGAGCGGGTGGCGGAGATTCTCGCGTCGAGCTTGAGGGCGACGGGTGTGCTCGGCAACGGGAACCGACCGGTTTCCGGTCGGGAGCGCTGGCTCGAAGGGGCGATTCCCCGTCTGCAGGGACTGGGCTTCCTGGACACGGACCTCCGCTTCCGGCGCGACGTCAGACCGCTGGAGGAGCTGTTCGGCACGTGGGACGACCTGTGTCCGTCGCAGCCGCTGCTGAAGGCCTGCCTCGGGGCGCTGCCGGAGGTGCTCGCCGGCGGCCGGCTTCCGGAGGAGCTCGTGGCGGCCCTCCACCTCGAAGGAGCGGTGTACAACGAGGCGCTCGCCGCGGCGTTGGGCGACGTGATCGAGCGGGAGCTCGAGGGCGACCCGGAGCGGAAAGTCTGCATCATCGAGATCGGCGCCGGCACCGGGACGACGACAGCGGCGCTCCTCCCGGTGCTGGAGCGCTATGCGGTCGAGGAGTACTGCTTCACGGATCGTTCGGCGGAGTGGCTGCCGCACGCCGAGACGGAGTTCCGGCCGCAGTATCCCGCCCTCCGAACTGCGCTGCTCGACGTTTCCCGGCCCCTCGGGTCGCAAGCGGTGGCGACGGATCGCTACGACGTCGCGATCGCCGCCAACGTCTTCTGGACGACCGCGAACGTTCGGGAGGCGCTGCGCAATACGAAGGCCGTGCTGAAGAACGGAGGCGTGCTGCTTCTCGACGAGATGAGCACGTGGTCCCTGTTCGATCACGTGAGCCTCGGGCTGCTCGAGGAGTACTGGCAGTACGAAGACGCGGCCGTCCGGCAGTGCGGGAGCCCCGTCGTCGCGCATGAACGTTGGCGGGAAATCCTGGCCATGGAGGGGTTCGAGTGCACGGTGTTCCCGGCAGCGGAGGCGGATCGGGCGGGGCGGCAGGTCCTGGCGGCTGTGAGTGATGGCTGGGCGAGGCAGCAGGTGGTGAACGTGACGGAAGCGACGCAGGACCGGCGGGAGGCCCCGCAACCGGTGGCGACGGCGCGAGTGCCGGCGGAAGCCGCCGAGCAGCGGACGTCCGGGTATGCGAGACAGGTCGTCGCCGCCAAGCTGGCCGACGCCCTGCGGATGAACCCGAACGCGATTCGCCACGACGCGCCGTTCGCCGGATACGGCGTCGACTCCATCATCGGCGTCAATCTCGTTCGCAACATCAGCGAGGCGCTCGCGATCGACCTCGAGCCGACGAGCCTGTTCGAGTACAGCACCGTCGAGGATCTGGCGCGCTACATCGGCAGGAGGTGGCACGACCAGCTGACGAAACAGGTGTCGTGGCCCCCGGCGGAAACGGGCGACCGGGGCGCGGCACCGGGGGCGGAGCCTGTCGAGGCGGAGCCCCTCATCGGCATGACGCGATTCGGGGGAGGCCGTTCCGGCGCCGAAGTGAGGCCCACCCCGTCCGGTCCAGGGCCGATCGCGGTCATCGGCATGAGCGGGCGCTTCGCGGAATGCGACTCCCTGGACGCGTTCTGGCAGAGCGTGGTGGCCGGGAAGTGCATGGTGAAGGAGGTCACGCGCTGGCGGCCCGAAGACTGCGTCATGGCCGACGCCCGGGACGGCGGGTTCTGCAGCGCGGGCAGCTTCATCGACGCCATCGATCAGTTCGACCCTGCGTTCTTCGGCATCTCGGAGCTCGAAGCGACCTACATGGACCCGCAGCAGCGGCTCTTTCTCGAGGAGGCGTGGAGAGCGCTCGAGGACGCCGGCTACGCGACGACACAGGCTGGCGAGAAGCAGTGTGGCGTCTACGTGGGCTGCGGAAGCTCGAAGTACGACCGGCTTCATCCGAGGGAGATTCCGCCGGCTCACGTCTTCTGGGGGAACTCCTCCGCCATCACGCCGGCACGCATCGCCTACAGCCTCAACCTGCAAGGCCCGGCCATCGCGGTCGACACGGCGTGCTCGAGCTCGCTCGTGGCGATCCACCTCGCGTGCCAGGGCTTGTGGTCGGAGGAAACGGAGATGGCGGTGGCGGGCGGGGTCTTCCTGAACGCGACGGCCGGGTTCTTCCAGGTGGCGAATCGCGCCCGGATGCTGTCGCCCGACGGCAAGTGCTACAGCTTCGACGCACGAGCGAACGGCTTCGTGCCGGGTGAGGGTGTCGGGGTGCTCGTCCTGAAGCGACTGAAGGACGCGGTGGCGGCCGGCGACGCGATCCACGGCGTGATCGCGGCGAGCGGCATCAACCAGGACGGGCGTTCGAACGGCCTGACCGCGCCGAACGGCAGGGCGCAGGAGCGGCTGGAGCGCGCGGTGTATGACCGCTTCCGGATCGATCCGGCGACGATCCAGGTCGTCGAGGCGCATGGCACGGGATCACTCCTCGGAGATTCCGTCGAGCACGCCGCGCTGACCCGCGCGTTCCGGGAGTACACCGACAGGAAGCAGTTCTGCGCGCTCGGGACCGTGAAGACGAACATCGGTCACGCGTCCGCGGCCTCGGGCGTCGCAGGCGCGCTGAAAGTGCTGCTCTCGATGAAGCACGGAGTGGTTCCGCCGTCCCTGCACTTCGAGAAGGGGAATCCGACGATCGACTTCGAATCGAGCCCTTTCTACGTGAACACGGCGCCGAAGGAGTGGTCCGTCGGGGGCGGCGAGGTGCGCCGCGCGGCGATCAGCTCCTTCGGGTTTGGCGGCACGAACGCGCATCTCGTGCTCGACGGACCGCCGACGGGGTCCCGGACGGACGACACCGCCCCGGCATACCTGATCGTGGCGTCCGCGCGAAGCGGGGAGCGGCTGAGATGTCACGCCCGGAACCTCCTCGATCACATCAAGGCGACGCCGAGCCTCTCGCTGACCGACCTCAGCTTCTCGTTGATGATGGGGCGCACGCACTTCGATCACCGGCTCGCCTGCCTCGCGGGGAGCCTGACCGAGCTCGTTCGCGTCCTCTCGGAGTGGCTGGACGCCGGTGACGGGACGAACGTCTTCGTGGGGGAAGCCCGGGAAGGACAGGCGCGGGAGAAGGTCTCGCTGCGGAAGTTCGGAAATCACTGCATCGAGAGCTGCAGCGGAGCGCGCGACGCCGTCGAGTACCGGGAGAACCTCGCCACCGTCGCGGAGCTCTACGTCCAGGGATACGGCCTGGAGTTCGGCGCGCTCTACCCGGGAGGCGCGCGGCGCATCCCGCTGCCGACGTACCCGTTCGACCGGAAGAGCTATTGGATCGATGGCGAGCCCGGGCCCGACGAGCGTCCGGCAGAGGAGGAGATGGAAATCGTGCCGGCTCCGGCCGCCGAGCGGCGGGTGGAGGAGGAAGGAGGACTGGAGAGCGACCTGGCTCTGATCGCGTCCGGTGTCCTGTCCGTGGAGCCGTCGCGGATCGCGCCGCATCGCGTGCTGCAGGATCTCGGGTTCGACTCGATCGGGCTGACGAAGCTGGCTACGGCGATCAGCGAGCGCTATCAGGTCGACGTCACACCGGTGGCGTTCTTCGACTATCCGACGATCCACGAGATCGCCGGATACCTTCTCGGGAAGTTCGGGGGAGCCCTTCGAACGGTCTCGAGCGGCGCGCGTGACGTCGCGCCTCCCGCAGGCCCGGGCCCGAAGCCGGCCAGAGCGCGCAGCTCGGCCGTGAAGCGGCCGGCGGCGGACGGCGGGGTCCGTGAGCCGGTTGTGATCGTCGGAATGGCCGGTGTCATGCCGCAGTCCGACGATCTCGACGAGCTGTGGAGCCACCTCGAGAGCTCGCGGAACCTCATCACCCCTATTCCGCGCGACCGTTGGAACTGGGAGGAGGGCTTCGGCGATCCCCGCAAGGACGTCAACAAGTACAACACGAAGTGGGGCGGCTTCATGAGGGCCGTCGACAGGTTCGACCCGCGCTTCTTCTCGATCTCGCCGAGAGAGGCGGTGATGATGGACCCGCAGCAGCGCATCTTCCTCGAAACGGCGTGGAAGGCGGTGGAGGACGCGGGTCAGAAGGCCTCGGAGCTGTCCGGGACGCGCTGCGGGGTCTTCGCCGCCGCCGGGAACAACGACTACAAGGAGATCCTGCGAAACGTAGAAGGCGGGCTCGACGGCTACTCCGCGTCGGGCAACACGAACTCGGTGCTCGCGAACCGCATCTCGTTCCTCCTCAACCTACGGGGTCCCAGCGAGTGCATCGACACGGCGTGCTCCAGCGCGTTGATCGCGCTGCATCGAGCCGTGCTCGCGATCCAGGCGGACGAGTGCGAGGTGGCGATCGTCGGCGGCGTCAACGCTCTGGTGAGCCCGGAGCCGTACATCGCCTTCAGCAAGGCGGGGCTTCTGAGCCCGGACGGGCAGTGCAAGACGTTCGACAAGCGCGCGAACGGCTTCGTGCGCGCGGAAGGAGCGGGCGCCGTCTTCGTGAAGCGGCTGTCGGCCGCTGAGCGGGACGGGAATCACATCTACGCCGTCGTGAGGTCCACCGCAGCGAACCACGGTGGCCGGGTTCCGACGCTCGGCGCGCCGAGCTCCTCCGGGCAGGTCGCGCTGCTCCTCGACGCCTACGGGAAGGGGGGAGTCGACCCGGCGACCGTGGGGTACATCGAGTGCCACGGGACCGGAACGGCGCTGGGCGATCCGGTGGAGACGGAGGCGCTCACCACGGCGTTCGCCGAGCTCTACCGGAGACGCGGGAGAGCGGTGCCGGGCACGGCGCACTGCGGACTGGCGTCGATCAAGACGAACATCGGACACCTCGAGAACGCGGCGGGCATCGCGGGTCTCCTGAAAGCGTTGCTGGCGATCCGGCACAGGGCGCTGCCGGCGAGCCTCAACTTCGAGACTCTCAACCCGTACGTGAAGCTCGCGAACAGTCCCTTCTACATCATCGACAAGCTGACGCCGTGGGTCGCGCCGACCGGGACGAATGGCGCACCGGGCCCTCGATGTGCGGGCGTGAGCTCGTTCGGATTCGGCGGTGCGAACGCGCACGTCGTTCTCGAGGAATATGTGCCGAAGAGCCGGGCGGAGACGGTGAGGCCGCATGGGCCGCAGCTGATCGTGCTCTCGGCGAAGAACGAGGAGCGGTTGAAGGAGTACGCGCGCTCGATGGCCGCGTATCTCCGGAGGACGTCCGTCGAGCTGGAGGACCTCGCGTTCACCCTGCAGACCGGGCGGGACGAGATGCCGG
This sequence comes from uncultured Holophagales bacterium, assembly GCA_937927565.1. Taxonomy (GTDB): domain Bacteria; phylum Acidobacteriota; class Thermoanaerobaculia; order UBA5066; family UBA5066; genus UBA5066. The sequence continues at coordinate 21,801 of CALBDV010000410.1, read as the reverse complement.
AGCGCGTTGCGTTCGTCGCGAACAGCACCGAGGAGGCCGGTCGGACGCTGGAGAGGTTCGCCGCGGGAGAGCGCGACGGGGTGTTCCACGCGAACGCGCGGCGGGCGGGCCCTGCGGGGGCGTCGGTCATCCGGTGCGAAGCCGATCCGGCGAAATGCGCGGAGCTCTGGACCTCCGGGGGGAAGATGGACTGGGGTGCGCTCCATCCGCATGGGTCTCCGAAGCGCATCAGCCTGCCGACGTATCCGTTCGCCCGGGAGCGGCATTGGGCCGTGACCGCGGTCGAGGCGGGCAAGGACCTGCCGGGCGGACGGGATGCGGTGGCGGCGCTCCACCCGATGGTGCACCGAAACGTCTCCACGCTGGACGAGCAGAAGTTCTCGTCCCGGTTCTCGGGCCGCGAGTTCTTCCTGGGCGATCACCGGGTGGCCGGACAGAGCGTGCTTCCGGCCGTGGGATATCTCGAGATGGTCCGCGCGGCGGGCGAGCTGGCGGGCCTTCCGAGGGTGAGCGTGATCCGGAACGTCACGTGGCAGAGGCCGCTCGTCGTCGGCGAGGGCGGCGAAGAGGTCGAGGTGACGCTGGCTCCCGAGAACGACGACGTCAAGGTGGCCGTCCGGACGACCGCGAACGGGCGTTCGACGGTGCACTGCACGGGGAAGCTCGTGCGGGTCGCCAGCCAGGGCGCGCCCGAGGTGCTGGACGTCGCGGCGATTCGCGCGCGCTGCACGCGACAGACGCTCTCGGGCCCGGACCTCTACGGCCCCGTTCTCGCCGGGTCGGGTCTCGAGCTGCGAAGGAGCTTCCAGGTCGTCCAGAGCATCCACGCGAGCGACTCCGAGGCGCTCGGAGCCCTGGAGATCCCGGAGCACCTGAAGAGGGAAACGGACCGCTTCTACCTGCACCCGGCCATGATGGACGGAGCGATCCAGACGTTCGTCGGCCTGGTGAAGAAGGAGGACGACGAACCGCTGCCGCTCACGTTGCCGTTCTCGATGGGCGAAGTGCGGATCTTCGCTTCGCTCGAGCGGCTCCGATTCGCCTACGTCAAGGTCACGGACTCCCGGAAGCTGGACGTCGAGATGCTGGACGCTCGCGGAGCGGTGCTCGTGAGCGTGAGAGATTTCGTGCTGCGGCCGGCCCAGGACGCCAGCCGCCCGGCGGCGCCGGGGCCGAGAGCCGCCCGCCCGACGGGGGCGCCTCGGGAAGAGGAGGCTGCCGCGAGCGTGCACGTGCTGGCCCCCGTGTGGAATCCCGTGCGTCCCGACGCGGGGACAGCGGCAGGCCCTCCGGGGTCGGGCGAGCTCGCATTGGTCGGGAACGCCGAGCAGCTGGAGTGGCTTCGCGCGTCCGTCCCGGCCGCGCGGATGCTGCCTCCGGACGAGGCGGACGCGAAAGGCGCCGGCGAGCAGCTGGTCTGGATCGCGCCGGACGTGACGGACGGCCCCGGCAGCCGGTGGGACCTGCGCGTGATCGAGCGACAGGAGGAGGGGGCCCTGGCGCTGTTCGGAATGGTCAAGGCGCTCCTGAAGGCGGGACACGGCACGAAGGCGCTGAAGTGGACGATCGTGACGCGAAACACCCAGCGGGTGCGAGCCGGGGACGCCATTCAACCGGTCCACGCAGGAATCGCGGGTCTGATCGGAAGTCTCGCGAAGGAGTACCCACGCTGGGATCTGCGGCTTCTCGACGTCGACTCGCTGTCGTCCGTGACGGCCCGCGAGTGCCTGTCCCTCCCGTTCGAGAAGCTGGGTAACCCGTACGCGCATCGCGCGGGCGAGTGGTTCACCCAGAGTCTCGCGCGAGTCGAGGCCCTTCCGGTCGCGAGGCCGCTGTACCGGGAGAACGGCGTGTACGTGGTGATCGGAGGAGCCGGGGGAGTGGGAGAGGTGTGGAGCCGCTTCATGATCGAACGGCACCACGCGAAGATCGTCTGGATCGGCCGGCGGCCGGTCGACGCGACGATCGAGGCGAAGCTCGGCGCGCTCGCCCGGCTCGGTCCAGCGCCCCAGTACGTCGCGGCGGACGCCACGGATGCCGCCGCGCTGGATCGCGCGCGAGACCTCGTCGTGCAGAGATGCGGCCCGATCAGCGGCGTCGTCCATTCCGCGATCGTCCTGCAGGACCAGAGCATCGCGCGCATGAGCGAGCAGGCGTTCCGCACGACGCTCGCGGCGAAGGTCGACGTCAGCGTCAACATGGACCGGGTCTTCGGAGAGCAGCCGCTCGACTTCATGCTCTTCTTCTCCTCGCTGATCTCGTTCGTCAAGACACCGGGTCAGAGCAACTACTCGGCGGGCTGCACGTTCAAGGACGCGTTCGCCCACCGCCTGCAGAAAGAGCGGCCCTTCCCGGTGAAGGTGATGAACTGGGGCTACTGGGGCAGCGTGGGCGTCGTCGCCGACGAGGAATACAACAAGAGAATGGCGCGTCTCGGGACGGCGTCGATCGAGCCCGACGAGGCGATGACGTCGCTTCAGGCATTCGTCGATTCGGAGCTGCGCCAGGTCGCGGTCGTCAAGCTGCGGGAGGGGGCCGCGACGCCGCTGGTGCTGGCGGAGACGATCTCGTGCGAGCCGGAGGCCGGTCCAGGGATCCTGCCCGCGCTGCGCGTGGAGCCGCGGTCGACCGCCCCCCTTGAAGCGGAAGCGCCCTCGCCGGACCTCATGGAGCTGGTGGGCGGCATCATGGCGGCGAGCATCGCGGCTGGGGGCTGGCGAGTGAGCGCCGCGCCGTACCTCGAACGCTGGCTGAAGAGCAGTCTCGACTACCTGGACGAGCGGGGAGCGGACCGCGCGACGCGACCGCTCGAGGAGCTGTGGGCCGCGTGGTCTGCTGCGAGACCGTCCTGGCTCGTCAGCGAGAACCGAGGCGCCTACGTCGAGCTCATCGAGACGTGCCTGCGTGCGCTGCCCGACATCCTGTCGGGGAGGCGCCGGCCGACCGACGTGATGTTCCCGAGCTCCTCCATGCGCCTGGTCGAGCCGATCTACAAGGGCAACGCCCAGGCCGACTACTTCAACGGAGCGCTCGGCCAGACCCTGAGCGCCTGCCTCGACGAATGGGTCAGGGGGGACCGCGACCGGCCGATCCGGATCATCGAGATCGGGGCGGGCACGGGGGGCACGACGGCGGGCCTGCTCCCGATGCTGCGGCAGTACCCGATCGCCGAGTATTGCTACACCGACCTCTCGAAGGCGTTCCTCATGCATGCGGAGAAGGCCTATCGGGCGCAGCTGCCGGCGCTCGTCACGGCGATCTTCGACGTGTCGCGGCCGCCGGCCTCGCAAGCCATCCGGACGGGTCGCTACGACATCGCGATCGCCGCCAACGTCCTCCACGCGACGCGGAACATCCGCGAGACGCTGCGTAACGCGAAGGCCCTCCTGAGAAGGCAGGGAGTGCTGCTCCTCAACGAGCTGAGCACCTGGAACCTCCTGGCCCACGTGACGTTCGGACTTCTGGAGGGGTGGTGGCTCTACGAGGACGACGCGCTCCGGCTCCCCGGGACACCCGGAGTCCCGACGGAGACGTGGCGCGCCGTTCTCGAGGAGGAGGGGTTCGATTCGGTGCTCTTCGCGGCGCCCGACGCCCATCGGTTCGGGCAGCAGATCATCGCGGCGAGCAGCAACGGGTGGGTGCGTCAGCGTGTCGTGCGGGAGGCTGCGGCTGCGTCGCAGTCGGCGGGCGACGCCGGGCGGGCGGAGACGGTCGTCACCGGATCGGGACCGGCGGACGGGGGCGAGGTCCGACGGATCATCCGGGACGCGCTCGCAGAAGCCCTGAAGCTGGAGGTGACGACGATTCGGGACGACGAGCCGTTTGCGGACTACGGTGTCGACTCGATCATCGGCGTGAACCTCGTGAGCACGATCAGCGAGAAGCTGCAGATCGAGCTCGAGACGGCGACGTTGTTCGAATACACGACGGTCGAGCAATTGAGCGAGCACATCGCCTCGACGCATCGAAACGCGGTGGCCGTACAGGGCCGGCCGGAGAAGGGGCGCCCCGCAGAGCCGCCGAGCCCGCCGGCGCGCCGGCCGGGGCCCCCGGATCCGGCGGGTGCCGGCGACGTGCGCGACGTCGTCAGGGAGGCGTTGGCCGAGGCGCTGAAGCTCGATCGGGCGACGATCCGGGATGACGAGGCGTTCGCGGAATACGGTGTGGATTCGATCATCGGCGTCAACCTCGTTGCGACGATCAGCGAGAGGCTCCGAATCGAGCTCGAGACGAGCGCGCTCTTCGAGTTCTCGACGGTCGAGCAGCTTGCGAATCACATCCAGAGCCAGTTCGGACAGCGGCTCGGGGAGGGGCGTGGAGCCGAAGTCGCGCCGAGGGCGCCGGAGCCCGCCGAGGAGGAGGTGCCGCGGACGCACCGCTTCGCGCACAGGCCGCCGATCGTCGAGGTCGAGCGCCAGTCCGACGAGGAGGGGAGCGAAGGAGGCGAGGTCGGCCCGGAACGGATCGCGATCATCGGCATGAGCGGGCGTTTCGCCGAGTCGGAGTCGCTGGAGGAGTTCTGGCGGAACCTCGTCGACGGAAGAGACCTCGTGAAGACGGTCTCGCGGTGGAAGGCCAGCGATTGTGTCGTCCCGGGCCACGGCGGTAGCTATTGCACGGACGGAAGCTTCGTGGAGTCCATCGATCGTTTCGATCCGGCCTTCTTCAGGATCGGGTCCGAGGAGGCCGTCTGCATGGACCCGCAGCAGCGGCTCTTCCTCGAGGAATCGTGGAAGGCGCTCGAGGACGCGGGATATGCCGGCAGGGCGGTGCGGGAGAAGGAATGCGGGGTATACGTCGGGTGTCTCTCCTCGCGGTATCTCGAGATGCTCGGGCCGGACCGGCCCGCATATGCGCTGTGGGGGACCGCCGAGTCCGTGATTCCGACGCGGATCGCCTACTACCTCGACCTGCGGGGCCCGGCGATCGCGATCGACACGGCGTGCTCGAGCTCGCTCGTGGCGATTCATCTCGCCTGTCAGGCCCTTTGGACGCGGGAGACGGAGATGGCTCTCGCCGGCGGCGTGTTCCTGCAGCCGACCGTCGGCTTCTACCGCATGGCCAACGGCGCCGGAATGCTCTCGCCGGACGGGCGGTGCTTCAGCTTCGACGCTCGTGCGAACGGCTACGTTCCCGGCGAAGGCGTCGGCGTCGTCGTGATGAAGCGGCTGCGCGACGCGCTCAGGGACGGCGATCACGTCTATGGCGTGATCGCGGGGACGGCGATCAACCAGGACGGGAGCTCGAACGGACTCATCGCGCCGAACGCGCGTGCGCAGGAAAGGCTGGAGCGTGCGGTGTATGACCGCTTCCAGATCAATCCCGAGACGATCCAGTTCGTCGAGGCGCACGGGAGCGGGACTCTGCTGGGCGATTCGATCGAGGTCGGAGCGCTGACGCGGGCGTTCCGGCGCTACACCGAGCGGACACAGTTCTGCGCCATCGGCACGCTGAAGACGAATCTCGGCCATACGGTGACGGCGGCCGGCGTCGCCGGTGTGATGAAGGTGCTGCTGGGGATGAAGCACCGGCTGATCCCACCGACCCTGCACCTTCGGAACCCGAACCCCGGAATCGCGCTCGAGAGCGGCCCGTTCTACGTCAATACCGATGTGCGGGACTGGACGGTCGAGGACGGCGCTCCGCGGCGGGCGGCGGTCAGCTCGTTCGGGTTCAACGGAACCAACGCGCACATGGTGCTCGAGGAGGCGCCCGTTCGCCCGCGAATCCGGGTCGAGGCGCCGGGATACCTCCTGGTGCTCTCGGCCAGGACCCGGGAGCAGCTGCGAAGACAGGTCGGGAACCTCGTCGAACGGCTGCAGCAGGAACGGGGCCTGGAAATGAACGACGTGGCGTTCACCCTGGTTGTGGGACGGATGCATCTGAAGCACCGCATCGCCTGCGTCGCTCACGACCAGGAGGACGCGGTCCGCCTCTTCTCGCAATGGCTCGCCGCGGGAGAGGGCGCCCGGGTCTGGAGCGCGGAGGTGCAGGACGGCCGGATGCGCGAGCACGCCTCCCTGGCGAAGCTCGGGAATCGAGCGATCCAGGAATGCCGAAGCGCGGCGGGACCGGAGTATCTGGAGCAGCTCGGCGCGATCGCGGATCTCCACGTGCAGGGCTACGCGCTGGAGCTCGAGGCGCTCTTCGCCGCTGGCTCGAGACGCGTCCCGTTGCCGACGTATCCGTTCGCGGACGAGCGCTTCTGGGTGGACGGCAAGGACGCGTCCCCCCGGACGCCGGCTGTGGAGGTCTCCTCGCGGCTGCGCCCGTCGCTCCAGCGCGAGAGCTCGATCGCGGGGCGGCGGAGCTACAGGAGCAGGCTCGCGAGCCCGGAATCCTTCGAAGGCGCGTGCCTCGAGATGGTCCGGGCGGCGCTCGTGGACGGGGCGCTCGTCTCAGAAGGGTCGGCCATCGAGCTCCAGGACGTCGTCTGGGGAGACGCGCTCACCGGCAGCGACGTGACGATCGCCCTCACTCCCGGCGAGGATCGTGTCTCGTACGAGATCGCGGGCGATGGGGGGCCTCTCTGCCGGGGACAGGTCGCGTTCGTCGCGCGGGCGGCGGCCGCGCCGTTGAGCGACGCGCAACCGCTCGCGCGTCTGACGGCGGGCGAGGGCGAGGGGGACGGCGCGACGCCGCCGGAGTTCCTGAACGCCGTGCTGCGTGCCGCCGGCGCGGGCGGGACCGTGAGGTCGATCGGGCGGCTGCTCCTTCTCTCCCCGTGTCGCGGAACCATGTCTTTGCAGGCGCGCCGGACGGAGAGCGGGATCGACCTCGACGTGGTCGACGCGGACGGCAATCCGTCCGTCCTGATGCGCGGCGTGACGTTCCGGCGGAACGAGGCCCTTCAGCCTCGCTGGTCCTTCTCGCGGGAGCCCAGCGGCTCGGCGGTCGCGATGGGCGCGCCGGAGAAGGCGGCGCTCTACGTGCGACAGGAGGTCGCGATACAGCTGGGGACGCCGGTCACCGCCGTGCCGACCGATCTGAGCTTCTTCGACCTCGGCATGAGCTCGCTCGGCATGGCGAACCTCGTCCAGAACATCTGCGCGCTGATCGCCGCCGACTTCGCACCGAGCCTCGTGTTCGAGCACCGGGACATCGACAGTCTCGCGTCCTATCTCGCGAGCACGTACGCGCCCGCCCTCGACGAGATCGTGGTCGCGCCAGCCGACGGGCAGCCGCTGGCGGGGTCACCGGAAACGCGTGCCGAGAGACGGACGCCGAACGCGCAGTCAGCGGGGCCGGGGATCGCCACCGGGAAGTCCTCCGAGGAATTCCTGGACGCCGTCTGGCGGAAAGAGGGTTCCGTGGAGGACGGCTACGAGAAGGTGACGATCTGAAACGGGAGACCGGGTCCGTGCCACGGGTTGCCGGAGGCTGCGAGAGGACGCATCGCGACGGCGACGTCCCGGGGCGGGCGGGAACGAGGATTCGGTAGCTCGGCGAACCAGACGGCCACGTCGGCCGCGCAGCATTTCGTGGGAGGTCTGTTTTCGATGGAAACGGTCAACGAAGTTCTCGAGAAGCTGGCAGCGGAAGGGATCCGGCTGTCGGTCCAGGCGGGCGAGCTGAACTGCTACGCGCCGAAGGGAGCGCTCACGCCCGTCCTGAGAGAGGCGATCGGCAGGCATCGAGCGAACATCATCCGTCTGCTGCAGGAGCGCGAGCGGCGCTCGCAGGACGTGGCGCGGCCGAGCGGGAACGTCCCGGAATTCGCGCTGTCAGCGGGACAGAAGGGTCTCTACATCCTGCAGAAGCTCCATCCCGGGATGAGTGCCTACAACGTGCCCCTCGCGTTCAGGATCGAGGGCGGCCTCGACGTCGGACTCCTGACGAAGGCATGGGAAGCGGTCCTCGAGCAGTACCCGATCCTCACGGCCCGGATCGTCGAGCGAGAGGGGACTCCGTATCAGCGCCTCGATCACAAGAGCGCGATACGGCAGGAGCGTCTCGAGCCGGTCACGGAGGAACACCTGCATGTGCTCCTGAAGGAGAGGGGAAAGCGGCCGTTCGCGCCGAACGAGGGGCTCGCCCGGATCGAGCTGTTCACGTGGGACGGCGGCGGGGCCGCCGTCCTGATCACCATCCACCACCTCGTGTTCGACGGCAGCTCCGCGATGATCCTGCTGAAGTCGATTCTCGAGTACTACCAGCACGCGGCCGAGGGCAGGCCTCCGGGCATCTCGCGTCAGCTTCCTGGCTACCAGGAGTTCGTCGCCTGGGAAGAAGCGATGCTGGCGTCACCGGAGGGCGCGGCGCACGCGGCCTACTGGAGAAAGCAGCTCGAGGGCGAGCTGCCGGTGTTCGAGCTGCTGCCGGAGACCCAGGGAGTGGCCACGGCGAGCTTCGAGGGAAGGATGTTCACCGGCAGCATTCCCGACGACCTCTCGCGCTGGGTGCGTGACTTCGGCCGCGCGCACACGTTGCCTGCCTCGGTCGTCTTCCTCGCGCTGTTCCAGATGGTGCTGAGAAAGTACGCCGAGCAGGACGAGATCATCTTCGGCATGCCGGTCATGGGCCGCGTGCAGCAGAGGTTCGCGCGCGACATCGGGTACTTCGTGAACATGGTTCCGCTGCGAACCCGATGCGAGCCGGGCCTCAAGGCCAGCGACTTCTTCCGTCGGGTGCAGGCGACGATGCTGGACGGTCTCTTCCACTCCAGCTATCCCTTCCCGCTGATGATGGAGTCGCTTCGCGTCAAGGAGGTCAGAAAGGCCCCCGTCTTTCAGGTGACCTACGCCTACCAGAACTTCATGAAGCCGGACGGCCTCGGCCCTCCGGCGCCGCGGCAGGCGCTCGAGGCCGTGTTCCTCGATGAGATCGCGCAAGAAGGGGAGTCGGACCTTGGCCTCGAGGTGTTCGAGGACGGACCATCGTCGTTCCGGGTGAAGCTGAAGTACAACCCGCAGCTCTATTCGGCGCAGTTGATCGCCCGGATCTTCGACAGCTACTGCGCCGTTCTCAGGGCCGTGAGCGAGGACTGTCACCGACCGCTCGACGACTACGCGATCCTCTCGGAGGCGGAGAGACGCCGGGTCCTGGTGGAGTTCAACGACACGCGCGCCGACTTCCCCTCCGGGCAGTGCCTGCACGAGCTGTTCACGGCGCAGGTCCCGCGTCACGCGAACGAGGTCGCGGCGATCTGCGGCCGCGAACGCCTCACGTATCAGGAGCTCTACCAGCGCAGCCACGACCTCGCCCGCTATCTCCAGTGGCTCGGCGTGAGGCCCGACACCTTCGTCGGGGTCTGCATGGAACGGTCGCTCGACATGCTCGTGGCGATTCTCGGCACGCTCATCGCCGGCGGGGCGTACGTGCCGCTGGATCCCGACTATCCGGGGGAGCGGCTCGGGTTCACGCTGGAGGACAGCCAGGCGGCGGTCGTGCTGACCCAGCAGACGCTCCGCGACACGGTGCGAAGCCTGGTCAGGGGCGGGACGACGGTCGTCGCGCTCGACGGGCAGCGCGCGGCGATCGAGGAACGCGTCGCCGTCCTGAAGGCCGATGGCGTGCCCCTCGCGGAGGACGTCACACCGCGTCATCTGTCGCACGTGATCTACACATCGGGCTCGACGGGAAAGCCGAAGGGCGTCGCCATCGAGCACCACAGTCCCGTCACGCTCGTCCACTGGGCGCTCGAGGTGTTCAGCAAGGAGGAGCTGACGCGGGTGCTCGCCTCCACGTCGATCTGCTTCGACCTGTCGGTCTACGAGATGTTCGTGACTCTGGCCAGCGGAGGAACGATCATTCTCGTGCGGAACGCCCTCGCGCTGCCGGATGACCCGAACCGCGATTCGGTCACCTTGATCAACACCGTTCCCTCCGCCATGGAGGAGCTCGTGAGGATGGGCGCGATTCCGGGCTCCGTCCTCACGATCAACCTGGCAGGTGAGCCGCTCTCGCCACGCCTCGTCGACAAGATCTACGACAGCTCGACGGTCCAGAAGGTCTACGACCTGTATGGACCTTCGGAGGACACGACCTATTCGACGTTCGCGCTCCGCCGTATGAACGGGCCGCAGACGATCGGCCGCCCGATCGCGAACACCCGGGTCTACATCCTCGACGCGAAGCGGCAGCTCCAGCCCGCCGGGGTTCCGGGCGAGCTCTTCCTCGCCGGGGACGGCCTGGCCCGCGGGTATCTCAACCGCGAGGAGCTGACGCGGGAGAAGTTCGTCGCCAATCCCTTCGAGCCGGGCGGCCGCATGTACGTCACGGGGGACCGCGCCCGCTGGAACGAGGACGGCACGCTGCAGTACCTGGGGCGCGTCGACACGCAGGTCAAGATCCGCGGCTTCCGGGTCGAGATCGGCGAGATAGAGGTGCGTCTCGCCGAGCACCCCGGCGTCCAGGATTGTGCGGTGGTCGCGCAGGGCGAGGGCGCGGGCAGGCAGCTCGTCGGCTTCTACCGCGCGAAGGGGACGGCCCCGGACCACGTCGTCGTGCTCCCGCCGAAGGACCTGAAGGCGCATCTGGCCCGTGGACTGCCGGAGCACATGATTCCGGCCGCGTTCGTGAGCCTGACGGCGATTCCTCTGAACGCGAACGGAAAGATCGATCGCCGTACGCTGGCGAAGACGGACGCGACGATCACGTCGGAACAGACGTACGTCGCGCCGCGAAACGAGACGGAAAAGGAGCTCGTCGGGCTGTTCGGCGACGTGTTGAAGCGCGAGGCGGGGACGATCGGCGTCGACGACGACTTCTTCGAGCTCGGCGGGCACTCGCTCGTCGCAACGCAGCTGATCTCGAAGATCCGCAGTCGGTTCGGAGTCGAGCTGCCGCTCAAGAGCATCTTCGAGCGATCGAGCGTCGCCGAGCTCGGGGAGCTGATAGCAAAGGCGGAGCGAAGCGAGATTCCGCCGATCACGCGGATCGAGCGTTCCCGATGGGAGCGGCTGCCGCTGAGTCACGCGGAGGAGCGGGTCTGGTTCATGAACCAGCTCGGGCCCGGACACGGGACCGTCTACAGCGTCCCGGCGGCATTCATCGTGCACGGCGTACTCGACCTCGATCACGTGGACGCCGCGTTCGAGCTGATCATCGCGCGGCACGAGAGCCTGCGGACGATCTTCCCCGTGCACGACGGCCTTCCGGAGCGTCTCGTCCTCGACAGGATGCCGTTTCGATTCCGGCGGTGGGATCTGACCCGCTGTGACGAGGAGACGCGTGCGGCTCGCTCGAAGGAGATCTGTGAGGCCGATGCGGCCATCCCGTTCGATCTGACGAAAGGGCCGCTCATCCGCGGGCACGTGATCATGCTGGCGGCGGACCGGAACATCCTGATGGTCAACATGCACCACGTGATCTCGGACGGCTGGTCCATCGGAGTGTTCGTCAAGGAGTTCCGGGCGATCATGGACGCGCTCCGTCAGGGGCGCCGGCCGGAGCTGCCGGACCTGCCGATCCAGTACGCCGACTACGCGGTGTGGCAGCGACAGCTGCTGGAGGAGAACGGGAGCGTCCTCAAGCGGCAGCTGGCGTACTGGAAGCGGAAGCTGGAGGGCATGCCGGAGAGCCTCGACCTGGCGACGGACTTTCCGCGGCCGGTCGTCCCGGCCAGCGACGGAAAGACCCGCCTGTTCACGATGGACGCGCAGCTGACGGCGGACCTCAAGCGTCTCGCCGAGCGCCAGGGCGCCACGCTCTTCATGGTGCTCCTGACGGCGTACGAGGTGCTTCTCCACCGGTATTCGGGCCAGGACGACATCTGCCTCGGCACGCCGATCGCGAACCGCAACTATGCCGAGACGGAAGGGCTGATCGGCATGTTCGTCAACACGCTCGCGCTGCGCACGCGGATCGCCGAGGACGACACCTTCGCCACGCTGCTGGCGAAGGTCAAGACGACGTGTCTGGAGGCGTACGAGCACCAGGATGCGCCGTTCGCGAAGATCGTCGAGATGCTGCAACCCGCCCGAAACTCGGCCATCTCGCCGCTCTACCAGCAGATGTTCATCCTGCAGAGCGCCGACATGGGAACGCTCGACTATCGAACGCAGCGCTACTTCATGGACACGGGTGTGGCGAAGTACGAGATGACGTTGGAGCTGGTCGAGACGCCGGACGGGCTCGACGGCTCGCTGGAGTACAGCTCCGTCCTGTTCAAGCCGGAGAGGATCGGGCGCGTGATCGAGCACTACGTGGCCATGTGCCGCGCGATCACCGGCGATCCCGATGCGAGGCTGGGCGACCTCGACTATCTGGCGAAGGGAGAGGCGGAGCAGCTGCTGGTCGGGTACAACGCGACGCAGGTCCCGTATCCGGCCGGCACGTGCATTCACGAGCGGTTCCTCGAGCAGGTCGCGCGGCGCTCCTCGCACACCGCGGTGGTCTGCGGGGACGAGAGTCTCACGTACGGAGAGCTTCACGAGCGGAGCAGCGAGCTGGCGCTCGCCCTGCAGGCGGAGGGAGTCGAGCCCGACACGCTGGTCGGCCTGTTCATGGAGCGCTCGGTCGACCTCGCGGTCGGGATGATGGGCATCCTGCAGGCCGGTGGCGCCTACGTTCCGCTGGACGTCGACTATCCGACCGACCGCCTCGCCTACATGCTCGAAGACTGCGGTGCGCGCATCGTCCTGACGCAGGAGAGGCTGCGGGACAGGCTCGCGCCGCTGGTCCGGGGCGCCGTGAAGCTCGTGGCGGTCGACCGGGAGTGGGCGGAGGTGAGAGAGCGCGCGCGAGGACGCGCGCTGAAGGCGGGCACGGGGCCGCGCAACCTCGCATACGTGATCTACACGTCGGGGTCCACCGGGAGGCCAAAGGGCGTGCTGGTCGAGCATCGCTCCGTGGTGCGCCTCGTGGTGAACACGAACTACATCGACATCCGCCCCGACGACGTGTTCCTCCAGCTCTCGTCGCCGTCGTTCGACGCCGCCACGTTCGAGATCTGGGCGCCGTTGCTGAACGGCGCCCGGCTCGCGATCGCACCCCCGGGACTCGACGCGCTCTCGCGAATGGGCGAGCTGATCCGCACGCACGGCGTGACGGTCCTGTGGCTGACGTCCGGCCTTTTCCAGCTGAGCGTCACGGAGAACGTCGAGGCGCTTGCTCCTGTGCGCGTCGTGCTCACGGGTGGCGACGTCGTTCCGGTCGCGCATGCGAGCCGATTCCTCGAGCGGTGCCCCGACACGACCCTGATCGACGGCTACGGTCCGACGGAGAACACGACCTTCACGTGCTGCTACGTGGTCCCGAGACCGTTGGACGAGACGGTCGACGCGATTCCGATTGGCCGCCCGATCGCGAATACGCACGTGTACATCCTGGACGCCTACGGGCGGCCACAGCCCATCGGGATGCCGGGCGAGCTGCAGATCGGCGGCGACGGCCTGGCGCGGGGCTATCTCAACGACGAGGTGCTGACGCGCGAGAAGTTCGTCGCAGACCCGTTCCGCCCGGGCGAGGTCATGTACAAGAGCGGCGATCTGGCGCGCTGGCGGGAGGACGGCGTCGTGGAGTTCCTCGGACGCGTCGACACGCAGCTGAAGATCCGTGGCTTCCGGATCGAGACGGGCGAGATCGAGACGCGGCTCGACGAGCGCGCCGACATTCGCGAGAGCGCCGTCGTCGCGCAGGGAGACAAGGGGGACCGACGACTCGTCGCGTTCTACGTCCCGAGGGAGGCGGGCCGCACGGTTCCCGCCGAACAGCTCGCTCACCATCTGCAGCAGACGTTGCCGGGGTTCATGGTTCCGGCCGCATTCGTCGGTCTCGATGCGATGCCGCTGACGTCGAACGGGAAAGTGGATCGCCGTGCACTGGAACGGATGGATGCCGTCGCCGAGTCGGGCGAAGAGTACGTCGCGGCGCGCAGCGAGATGGAGCGGGACCTCGTGGGGATCTGGGCGGAGATCCTGAACCTCGCACCGGAGAGGATCGGGGTCTTCGACAACTTTTTCGCGCTTGGCGGACACTCGCTCGCGAGCGTGCAGCTGATCTCGCGAATCAAGAAGAGGTTCAACCGGGCCTTGCCGCTCACGGCGATCTTCTCGGGTCCGACCATCGCGGCGTTCGCGAGCCTCCTCGCCAGCGACGACGCGACGGCGAGTCAGATCCTGGTGCCGATTCAGGCTGTCGGCGTGGCGCGGCCGGTCTTCGGCATACCCGGCGCGGGCGGCTTCGTCCACTCGTTGCAGCCGCTGACGCGAGCCCTGGGCGCGAAGAGACCCTTCTACGGGCTGCAGGAGAGCGCGCTCGACGGCGCGAAGCCGCACCGCAGCGTCGGGGAGGCCGCGTCCGCCAACATCGCGGCGGTGAAGAGGCTCCAGGCCGTGGGGCCCTACAGCTTCATCGGTCACTCGTACGGTGGCGTCGTCGCGTTCGAGATGACCCGGATGCTCCTCGAGCGAGGAGAGGAGGTCGCGTCGCTGACGCTGCTCGACTCCGTCGCGCCGTGGGTCGTTCAGCAGGAGGCGCCGCGGGATGAGACAGCGGACCTGTACATGGCGTATGCCGCCATCGCGAACGCGCAGGGCGCCAACGGCGGGCTGGATCCGGAGAAGCTCAGGGAGGCGGAACAGCGGGCGGACCGGGAGTACGTCGTCAACCTCCTGATCGAGAGTGGCTTCGAGATCGACGACGAACAGTTCGCGGCGTTCCGCGCGGTCTACCGCGCGAACGTGGCGTGCTATCGGGCCTACGAGCCAGCGGCGTTGCCACGCGACGTGGACGTGTCGCTGTATCGCGCGACCGGGAACGGTTCGGAGGCGACGAAGCTGCCGGAGGACTACGGCTGGAACCGGCTGCTGCGGGGTCCGATTCGCGTCCACGACGTGGATGCGGACCACTATTCGATTCTGGAGCAGGTGCGCTTTCCACGGCCGGAGGCGTGACGCGTCCGTGCCGGTTTGCCGAGTGAACGAGTGACGCGGAGGGAGAGACCCGATGAATAGCCCCGCCATCGAGAAGAAGAGCCGTCCGAGACGAATCCTGCGCTGGCTGTCGTGGATTCTGGTCGTCGGTAGCGTCGTCCTGGGAACGGCGCACGTCGCCTGGAAGTACTCGGGGTCGAGCGAATGGGTTCAGGTGATCGACGAGCGCGGAATCAAGATCTTCGTGCGCAAGACGCCGGGCTCGACGCTGAGGGACATCAGGGCGGTGACCCGCGTCAGGGGACGGCTGATGACCGCCGTGGCGTCGCTGGCCGGTGAGACGCAGCAAGAGGACTGTTCGGCGTGGATGGAAGGGTGCATGGGACAGAAGAACATCGTGCCGTATGACCGTCAGAACCTGACGGTCACGGACCTCATCACGGTGAAGTATCCGCCGCCGTTCAGGCCGCGCGAGTTCCTCGTGGCCATGAAGGCGTGGCAGGACCCGGTGACGAAGGTGGTGACCGTCGACTACAAGGCGGTGCCGGACCTCATTCCGCGGAACGACTCGTACTACAGGGTGCCGGACATGCACAACGTCTGGCTGTTCACGCCGCGCCAGGACGGTCACGTGGACGTCGACTACACGTTTCATCTCGATCAGGGGATCCCGTACCCGATGTTCAATCGCGTGGCGCCGCGGATCATCTTCAAGCTGATCGAGGACCTGCCGAAGCACTGGGAGAAGTACAAGGACGTGCAACTCGAGGGCATTCGCGAGTAGAGGACGGCTTCCTCACCGGGGGGCGAGAGGCCACACGAGGGAGAACGGGACAAGCCGGAGGGCGGCGGTGGCGACGACGAGGGAGAACGACCGCGGGAAGGCCATTGCGGGTGGCGCGCGCGCCAGAGGCATCGGGACGAACGAGGCCGAGGAGCCCACGAGGGCGGATCCCGGAGCCGCCGCGGGCCATGCGCGGCGGCACGAGGCCCTCTCCTGGAGAGGGGACGTGGGGGATCACCGGGTCCGTTCCCTCTTCGGGAACGGAGAAGGCCCGGTCGAGCGAACCCCGCGTACGGAGCCCGAAGTCCCGTGTCCCCGCCTCGGGTGGATCGGACCGATCTCCACATTCAGCTTCGTCCCGGAGCGGCCCCAGCAGTTCTCACGGTACCGGAACGACCAGTTCGATCTCGTCACGGAGTGACCGGCGGGGGCTCTGTCCAGGAGCCACACGGAGAGCGGCCGCGATCCTTCTTGCTGCATAGGTAGAAATGATGTCCGTCTCGACTGTCGAATACTGTCAGGGCTATCTGGTGACCCCGGTTGTCGAGGCCTGTCGGCAGCGGGGGCTCTTCGATTGTCTCGATCTACGGGAGTTCCGCGATCGTGCGCCGTTGACCCTTGAGCTCGGGGCGAATGAAGGCGGCTTCGGAATCGCGCTCGAGGTGCTGGAGCGCGGGGGCTGGATCGAGGGCGACGGCGCGGGTGGCATCCGGCGGACGGGCGAGGTGGCGCCCGTGCTCGGTCCGGGCCGGATGGCGTTGTACGCCGTCGAGCCCGGCGAGCTGATCGTGCGGGAGCCGTACACGCGGTTTCTGCAGGAGGAGTTCGAGCAGTGCCTGCGGCGGTCGGAGACGGGTCGGGCTGACGGCTTCCGCCTGGGAAGCAGCCTCGTGCCCCTGATCGTGGCGTTGCAGGGGAGAGACGGGGAAGCGACTTCCAGACGGCTGGCCGGCCTCGCCCCCCCCCTGGCGAGAGTGATCGGAGATCTGTTCCTCCGAATGGGGTGGCTGACGGCCGACGGTGCCGAGCTGTCCGCTTCGGGACGAGCGCTGCTGCAGGAGGAGGCGTTTCGGGCGGCGACGTCGCACCGACGGGCGCTGCAGGCGATGCCGGAGCTGCTGTTCGGGGACTACGCTCGCGCGATCCGGGAGATCCGCGAGGGCGGTGTCTCCGGGTCGCCTCGAAGCCGGACGGCGAGCATGGAGAAGGCCGCCCGCGATCTCGAGGAGGAGATCGCTGCGCTCCTGGATCGTGGGCCACGCGAGACCGGGCCCCGGGCCGTCGTCGTAGAGAGCGGGCGTGAAGGTGCTCGATGGCTCGAGGAGGCGTTCGCGCGCGTCTGCGGCCGGACGGCATCGGGGGGGCGCCCGTCCCGGACGATCCGTCTGATCGACGGTCGCGGTCCCGGGCGTCTCCCGGAGGGCCCGGGCGAGGATGCCCTCCACGTTCGCTGTTTCGTCGAAGCCCTGGTGGACGTCGACCGGGACCGGAGGCTGAGCGCCGCGCCGTGGGTGCCGGCAGCGGATCGCACGGCGCGCTACGTGGACGGCAGGGGCCGCGACGTGGATGCGGCGACGGTGTGGGGCTGCTGGCAAGAGTACCTCCGGGACCTGGCGCGGACGATCGGCCGCTCGAAGCTGCTTCTGCTGTCGAGGCACTCCGAACCGACGTCGGGCGGCGACGGTTCCGACGAGGGGTCGCGCGGCGACTGGGTCGATCGACTCGCGGGCGACTGTGCGATCGGCGCCGAGGCGTTCCTCACGCTCGCGGCGAGCGTGGGCCTGTTCGGTGACGACGTCCCGAGACGATACGAGCGCTCGTCACGGCCTTGCCGGATCAGCCTGCACGAGCTCGCGAGGCGCGAGTACGTGGTCCGAAACGCGCGGGAGAGTGACCTGGACCGCCTCTACACCCTGGAGAAGCTCTGCTGGCAGCATACCCGCGCGACGCGGAGGCAGCTTCGCGCACGGCTTCAGCGGTACGAGCGGGGGCAGTTCGTCCTCGAGAAGGAAGGCCTCATCCTCGGCGTGATCTACAGCCAGCGCATCGCCTCCGTGGAGGCGCTGATGGCGCGGACGGCCGCCGACGTCCACGAGCTGCACGACGAATCGGGCTCGATCGTTCAGCTGATCGCCGTCAACGTCGATCCGCACGCCCAGAACGCCAGCTACGGCGATCAGCTGCTGGAGTTCATGCTGCAGCGCTGCGGTCTCATGACGGGCGTCGAGGAGGTCGCGGCGGTGACGCTGTGCAAGAGCTTCGACGCCGCGGGCCCCATGCGCTTCGAGGACTACGTCCAGCAGCGTGGCAGCGGCCAGGATCCGGTCCTGGCATTCCATCAGTCCCACGGGGCGCGCGTCGTGAGGGTGGTCCCGGGCTACCGGCCGCAGGATCGTGCCAATCTCGCGAACGGCGTCCTGGTGTCCTACGACATCCTGAACCGGCCCCGGCGCCGGGAGAGGCTCGAGGAAGACGGCGCTGCGGCCCCGGTCGAGACCGCGGCGGCGCGGTGCGACGCGTCTCAGATCGCCGAGTTCGTGCGGCGCGAGGCAGCTGTGCTGCTCGGCATGGACCCGCACGAGGTGGACGGTGATCGGCCCGTCATGGAGATGGGGCTGGATTCGGCCGACCTGCTGAAGCTGCAGCGGCTGTGCGAGCGGCGATTCCGCCTCTCTCTGCAGTCCGGGTTCTTCTTCGAGCACGGCAGCATCCAGAAGGTCGTCGACCATCTCGCGGTCCGGCTCTCCGCGGGCCCGGAGCGGCCGGACGTCGCTCTCCCGCCCGCGGCCGGTCCGAGCAGCCGTCAGGACGACGACGGTCCCGCGCCCGTGTCGCGAGGAGCCGTGGCTCGGCGCGCCCCGACGGACATCGCGGTCGTCGGGATGTCCTGCAAGCTCCCGGGCGGCGTCGAAACGCCCGAGGAGCTCTGGCGTGTCCTCGCCGCGGGCGAGTGTGTGATCGGCCCGTTCCCGGCGGAGAGGACGAGCTGGCCCGGCGCAGCCGAGTTCCCGGGCATCGAGCGAGGCGGGTTCGTCGATCGCTTCGAGGCGTTCGACGCGTCGTTCTTCCGGATCTCTCCCGCGGAAGCGCAGGTGACCGACCCCCAGCAGCGGATCCTGCTGGAGCTCGCGTGGGCCTGCCTCGAGGATGCGGGCCTCGTGGCCTCGGACCTGAAGGGATCGAGGACAGGAGTTTTCTTCGGCGCGAGCAACTGCGACTACAGCCGCCTGATGCAGGAGGCGGGTCTCGATCCGGAGGCCCATCACGGGGTCGGAAGCTCCCTGGCGATCCTGGCCAACCGGGTCTCGTACTTCTTCGACCTGTCCGGCCCGAGCCTCGTCGTCGACACCGCGTGCTCCTCGTCGCTCGTCGCGCTGCACTCGGCCGTTCAGTCGCTGCGGTCCGGCGAGTCGGCAGCGGCGCTCGTCGGCGGAGTCAATCTCATCTGCCATCCCGACCTGTCGATCGGCTACCACAAGGCGGGAATGCTCGCGCACGACGGACTCTGCAAGGTCTTCGACGCCCGCGCCGACGGCTACGTGAGGTCCGAAGGGGCGGCGGTGCTGTTGCTCAAGCCGCTCTCCGCCGCGATCGCCGACCGGAACCAGATTCGTGCGGTGATCCGGGGCAGCGCGGTCAATCACGGCGGTCTGGCGGGCGGTCTCACGGTTCCGAACCCGCAGAAGCAGAAGGAGCTGCTACTGGCGGCCTGGAGGGATGCCGGGATCGCCGCGAGCGACATCAGCTACCTGGAGGCCCACGGGACCGGTACCTCCCTGGGCGATCCGATCGAGGTGCAGGGAATCCAGGCGGCGTACGCCGAGCACGGCGGCGCGGCGAGGACGTGTCTGATCGGATCGGTCAAGTCGAACCTGGGCCACCTCGAGCCTGCCGCCGGCGTTGCGGGCCTGCTGAAGGTCATTCTGGCGTTCCGACATCGCCAGGTCCCCGCCTCGGTCAACTTCAGCGAGCTCAATCCACGGATCCGTCTGGACGGCACGCCCTTCGCGATTGCGGACCGCCTTCGCGACTGGGTTGCGGACGAGCCGCGCGTGGCCGCCATCAGCAGCTTCGGCTCCGGCGGCACGAACGCCCACGTCGTCGTGGAAGAGTACCCGTCGGATCGTCGGAGCGGGACGTCGGATCGTGAAGAGCTGTTCGTGCTTTCGGCCGCGAGCGAGGAGCGGCTCCGGAGCTACGCGGGCCATGTGATGGACTGGCTGGAGCGGCAGGGGGCCGACCCGGAGCTCGGCGACGCGATCTACACCTGGCAGGTGGGGCGGTCCGCGATGCGGCACAGGCTGGCGATCCGCGTGCGGGATCGTGCCGATCTGCTCGAGAAGCTGCGGCGGTGGCTGTCGGGCGACCCCGACGTCTCCGACACCTACTCGGGCGAGAGGTCGCCGAGGGACCCGGGTGCCCAGCGCGCGTGGCAGACGCGAGCGGGCCGGCAGGCGATCGGACAGGCCCTCGCCGAGCGGGACCTCGGGTCGCTCGGCGCGCTCTGGACCTCGGGCGCGGACGTCGACTGGCGCCGTATGTACGAAGACGCGAGAGGGGAGGCGCCGAGCCGGAGGACCGTCAGTCTGCCGACGTATCCCTTTGCGAGGGAGCGCTACTGGATCGAGACCGGAATGGTCCAGCAGAGCTCCCGGAGGAAAGGGGACTCGACGGCGAACGGGGGCCCGCGGCCGGCATCCCTGCATCCGCTGCTGCACGAAAACACCTCGGACCTGAGCCGGCAGAGCTACGGCGCGACGTTCAGCGGGGACGAGTTCTTCCTGGCGGACCACCAGGTGCGCGCGGGCGGCCGAGGCGCGCAGAAGGTCCTGCCCGCCGTGGCCTATCTGGAGATGGCTCGAGCGGCGATCGAGCGCGCCCTTCCCGACCGGCCCGACGCAGCTGCGGCGGAGCTGCGCGACACCATCTGGGTACAGCCCATCGTCGTGACGGAGAGGAAGACGGTCCGGGTCGCGCTCGTCGCGACCGACGCGGACCAGATCGAGTTCGAGGTGTACAGCCAGGACGGGGAGCAGGAGGTGCTCCACTGCCAGGGTCGTGCGGTTCTGGGGGGAGAACGGGCGCCGGTCACGCTCGACGTCGCTCAGCTGAAACGGTCGATGACGGCGGAGACGGCGGATACGGGCGGCGTCTACCCGGCGTTCGACCGGATGGGTCTGGTCTACGGGCCGTCGTTTCGGGCAATCCGTGCGATCCATCGGGGCAGCGAAGAGCTGCTGGCCGAGATCCGGCTGCCCCGGGTCGTGGAGGCGACGTCCGGAGAGTACGTCCTCCATCCGGTGCTGATGGACGGCGCGGTGCAGGCGGCGATGCGTTTGATCGACGGCGCCTCGGAGCGCTCAGAGCAGCCTCGTCTCCCCTTCGCCCTGGAGAGGCTCCGGATCCTGTCGGCGTGCCCGCCGGAGATGGCGGCGTGGGTTCGTACCGCGCCGGGAGTCCGGGCGCTCGGGAGCGTTCTCAAGGTCGACGTCGACCTGTGCGACACCCGCGGAAACGTCTGCGTGCAGATGCGGGGGCTGTCGTCGCGCGAGGCGAGCGGCGAGGTCAGAGGAGCGGCCCCTCGGGACGAGACGGCCGGCACGCTGCTGGCCGTGCCCGCCTGGCGGGAGACCGACACCTCGGCAGGTGACGGGGGCCGGGTCGAGATCCTGGAGCATCACGTCGTGCTCTGCGACCTGCCGGGGGTCGACGTCGGAGAGCTTCGCGCCCGCCTCCCGCACACCGACTGCCTGTCTCTCGGATCGCTGCCGCAGACGACCGCCGCCCAGCGCTACTCCGACTACGCCGTGGCGCTCTTCGAACGAGTCCGGGGCATCCTGCAGCGGAAGCCGCAGGGCAGGGTGCTCGTTCAGGTCGTCGTCCCGGACGCTGGGGAGTCGCCGATCCTCTCGGGGCTCTCCGGTCTGCTCAAGACGGCGGCGCTGGAGAATCCCCACATCGCGGGTCAGGTGCTCCTCACCGACGAGGCCGTGTCGGCGGAGGTGCTCGCGTCGCGGCTTCGACGCGAGTCGTCTCTTGGCCTGGAGGCGCTCGTCCGGTTCGAGGGGGAGACGCGCCTCGTGTCGTGCTGGCAGGAGGTCCCGGCCGATCACGAGACGCTGCCCAGCGAATTCCGGGACGGCGGCGTCTACCTGATCAGGGGTGGGCGGGGAGGGCTGGGAGTCCTCTTCGCCAAGGAGA